>JBKOXY010000342.1:0-2432 GCA_046725125.1 Pseudomonadota bacterium
GTCGATGGCGCGCACCACCCCGGCGCAAAAGCCGCGCGGAGAGCACAGCAGCACCTTCAGCGGGGGCTTGTGGTCGGTTCCAGGGGCTTGGGGCACCGTCATACGGACCTCGGTTGCGCGGCGGCGTTCGCGGCATTCGACATGGCCTTATGCCCTTCCTCTGTCAAGCGACGCGCTGGGCCGAGATTTCCGGCCGAACGAAACCCCGCAGCATCGCGTCGGCCGCGCTCGCTACGTCCCGCCGAGCCACGCCTCGTAGCGCGCGTACAATTGCGCCGTGTGCGGGGAGCCGTCGCAATGGACGACCGGCGCGAGCGCGCGGCCGGCGGCGTCGAGGCGGGCGGCCATGTAGCGGTAAGCCTCCGGATAGCTCGAGAGGTCGCTCGCCGCGAACAACTTGTCGAAAGCCTCCGACGGCTCGACCGGGTCGAGCCGGTCGCGCTCGTAGATGGCGGCGCGCTCCACGATGGCCCAACGCCCCCCGCGTCGCTCCAGCCGGTCGAGGAAGCGCGCATAGGACGTCATGTCGGCGAGCACGCCGGCGATCTTCTGGCGCACCAGGATGACGATGTTGGTCTCGGCGAGCGCGCGTTCGCCCGCGAGGCGCACGACCGACGGAAAAATCTGATGTTTGGAACGCTGTCCGGCCTCCAAGCTCCGCCGGCAGCGGTCGACGAATTCGCCAAAGCTCCCGCTGAACCAGGAGACCGCAATCTGTCCCTCCGGCACGAACGTTGCGAGCAGTTGCGGCCACTTGCCTTGGTCGCGATAAAGACCCCAGGCTTGGATCAGCTCGGCGCAGGCGTATTTGTCGTTCGCATCCATGTGACCCTCGTTTCTTAAAGCGGACTTCCGCCAGTGGAACCATCACAAGCGAGCGGCTCGGCCACCTCCCTCCCCACCTGTGGAGAGGGAGGTGACTTGAAATGCTCTATCATATTGCGTGCCCCCCGACGCATCGTGCACGACGTCAACGTCGATTGACGGAGAGAGCCTCTTCTCGCAATTTCCACCCCTCGAAAAATTCGGACCGACGAAGGACGCGCATGAAGGCGATCGTCATCCACCACTATGGCCCGCCGGACGTGCTCAAATACGAGAACGTGCCGGACCCCGAGCCGCGCGCGGGCGAAATCCGCATCCGCATTCACGCCGCCACCGTCAATCGCGTGCTCGACGTGAGCCTGCGGGCGGGCAACGAGCGCGCACGCGCGCCCGTGCTTCCGCTCATCCCTGGGGTGGATTGCGCCGGCGTCGTCGATGCGCTCGGCGCCGGGGTCACGCGCTGGCGACCGGGAATGCGGGTCGCCGCCGCCGGCGTCATGCCGCTCGATATTTGCCGCGAGGATGACGACGACTACGCCGGGCCAACCGGCATGATGGGCATCAAGCGGCCCGGCGGCTTTGCCGAGATGGTCGCGGTGCCGGCCTGCGCCGCGATCGAACTCCCCGATCAACTCGACTTCCACCACGCCGCCGTGGTCATGCGCCACGTGCCGACCGCCTGGAACCTGCTCGTCAACGTCGCCGAGCTCAAAGCCGGCGAGACCGTGCTGATCATGGGCGCGGGCGGCAATCTCGGCTCGATCGGCATCCAGATCGCCAAGAACGTGATTGGCGCCAAGGTGATCGCGGCCGCGGGCTCCGACGAGCGCGTGAAGATGGGCCTCGATCTCGGCGCCGATCACGCCGTGAACTACAACACCCGCGACCTGCAGGCCGAGGTGATGGCGCTGACCGGCGGCAAAGGCGTCGACGTGCTCTACGACAACATCGCCAATCCGAAGGTGCTGCCGAAGGCCTTCCGCGCCATCGGCTTCGACGGCCGACTGGTCACCGCCGGGGCGCATGCGGGGCCGCACGTCGCGATCGACTTCGCGCACCTCTATCACAAGCGCATCACCATCAAGGGCCGCCCCGGCTACCGCCCCGCCGACGTGGCGAAATGCTTCGCCGCCGCGGCCGAAGGCAAGATCAAGGCGCAAATCGAGCGAATTCTGCCGCTGTCGCGCGCCGCCGAGGCGCATCGGCTGGTCGAATCGGGCGAATCGCCGGGCAAGATCGTGCTCGACCCGACGCAGGGATAGGCGCCTTTGTCACGACAGGGGCGGAATTGAAACTTCCTTTTTGCGGGGCATGGGCCGTGAAGCCCCATTGCGCCGCCCCCGGGGGAATGCCTATATTCCGGCCACTTCCGTCATCACCGATGACACCAAGCTTCGCCCGCGAGGGCGGGCGGAGCGCAGAGGAGATTTCGCCATGACCGCAGCGCCGCTGATGCCGAAAGCAACCGCCGTCTGGCTGGTCGAGAACACCGCGCTCTCGTTCGATCAAGTCGCCGACTTCTGCAAGCTTCACCCGCTCGAGGTGAAGGCGATCGCCGACGGCGATGCCGCGCAGGGGATCAAGGGCCTCGATCCCGTGCTCACCGG
>JBKOXY010000504.1:0-8223 GCA_046725125.1 Pseudomonadota bacterium
GACCTGGAGTACCCAAAACTCCCGCGCTACCAGGCTGCGCTATGCCCCGGCGCCGTGCCGGGCCTCGATACACGGTTCGGTTTGCGCCAGCAAGCCGCGCCGGGCCGCCACAACGAGCCTACTGGCCGCCGCCGAAGATCGCGTGCCCCACCCGATCGCCCGGCGCGATGCCGAGCTTCTTGGCGGTGCCGCCGATGACTTCGAGCACGGCGCGCACCGGCCCGCCGGAGGGCACGAGCGTTTCCGAGAGCGGCACCGTGTTCTCGGCGATGCGCAGGATCCGCCCGTCGGCGCGGATGAAGATCATGTCGAGCGGGATGTAAGTGTTCTTCATCCAGAAGCTGGTCGGCTGTTCCTGATGGAAGTCGAACAGCATGCCCTGCCCTTCCGGCAGTTGGCGCCGGAACATGAGTCCTTTCGCCTGCTCCTCCGGCGTTGACGCCATCTCGACCGCGAAGACGTGCACGCCGCGCTTGCTTGCGATCTCGAGCGGCTGCAGTTCGGCCGCCGCGAGGCGGCCGGCAAGGTCGGCGGACGGCAGGGTCAGGACGGACAGCGCGGCGAGGAGAACAAGCAGGCAACGACGCATGGACAAGGCCTCGATTGACGAGCCCCGATCTTAGCAGAGACCTGAGATGTTGCAGATCGGAACACGCCACCGCCGGGAACAAGCTTTAAGGCGGGTCGGCTGCAGGCCGCACCGGCATGGAAGCGGTCTTTAGGTGGGGATCAGTGCGAGGCCGGGCCGAGCGGCGCGCCTTCCGGGCGCACCTCGGCCGCCATCAATCCCTTCGGCCCGGGTCCAAAGCGCACCAGGACATACTGGCCCGGCCGCAGTTCGGTCAGGCCGAAGCGGCGCAAGGTCTCCATATGCACGAAAATGTCGGGCGTCCCCTCGCCGCGGGTCAGGAAGCCGAAGCCGCGCAGCCGATTGAACCACTTCACCTGCGCCCGCTCGAGCCCGCTGGTCGGCGTCACGGTCACGTGGGTGCGCGGCGGGGGCATCTGCGCCGGATGCACCGCCGTGGAGTCATCCATCGAAAGGACGCGGAATGCCTGCAAGCCGCGCGGGCGCTGCAGCACCTCGACCACGACGCGCGCGCCCTCATAGGCGACTTGGAAGCCGTCGCGCCGCAGACAGGTCACGTGCAGGAGAATGTCGGGCATCCCGTTGTCGGGAACGATGAACCCGTAGCCCTTGGAGACGTCGAACCATTTGATGACGCCGGTGAGTTCGATGACGCTCGCGGCCTCGTCGCCGATCTCGCCACCAGCGCCGCGGCCGGTCGCCAAACCGCCGCCCGGCCCCTTCGGTCCAATTCCGTCCGACGTCATGACGCCCCAACGCCGCCGCTCAGTCCAGGCGCTTCTTCCGTGCGCTTCGAATCTTGGCCGTGATGAAGATATCATTCGGCGGCGAACGGGAAAGGCCAAAATGCATTTGCAAGCCAAAAGAGGTGGATGGCTGTGCAAATCTCGACGACCTCTGCCGAATCAGTGGACGATGAAGGGAGATAGCACCGTTCCGATGTCTTGGCGTATGACAACGTCGGCAATTTCATCGAATTCGGTCGCTTCGCGATTGATAATCACTAAACGAGCGCCGTTTCGTTTGGCAAGCAAGGGGAACCCGGCGGCCGGCCACACCACGAGCGAAGAGCCGACCGCGAGAAAAAGATCACAGTCAAGAGTCAATTGTTCAGCGCGTCGCATTTCGCGCTCCGGCATCGGCTGACCGAAGGAAACCGTCGCCGTCTTGATGTGCCCGCCGCAATCGGCGCAATCGGGCGCGCGTTCGCGTGCATCGGTGAACCGCCGACGCACCCATGACAATTCGTAGCGCTTGCCGCAGCCGAGGCATAAGGCATAGCTATTGTTGCCATGCAGTTCGATCACGTGTTCCGCCGATATTCCGGAGCTTTGATGAAGATTGTCGATGTTTTGCGTGATCACGGCCGGCGCCTTGCCGGCGCGGTAGAAACTAGCGAGCGCAAGGTGCCCGCGACCGGGGCGGGCGGCGGAAAACTGCGCCTCCATGGCAAAGCGCCGGCGCCACGCTTCGTCGCGCATCTCCTGGCTCGCGAGGAACTCATCGAACGGGATCGGTTTATTCTTCGTCCAGAGCCCGCCGGGTGAGCGGAAATCGGGAATGCCACACTCGGTGGAAATTCCGGCTCCCGTAAACGGGGCGATGACGCGCGCAGCCTCCACCAGTTCCTGCAGTTCGTCGATAGCGGTCTCCAGATCCGGCGCGATCATGTATGCTTCATCCGTTTATCCGTTTTGGTTCCAGGCGATGCCGGGAGGTCACATTATGAGATATCTGCACACCATGCTGCGCGTGCGCAACCTCGATCAAGCGCTCGACTTCTACTGCAACAAGCTCGGGCTCAAAGAGGCGCGCCGCCGGGTCGACGAGAAGAACCGCTACACGCTCGTTTTCCTGGCCGCGCCAGAGGACGAAGAGCTGGTGGAAGAGAGCAAGCGCACCGGCCGCGACGCCCCATTGGTCGAACTCACCTACAATTGGGACAGCGAGGATTACGGCGAGGCGCGCTATTTCGGTCACCTCGCCTACGAGGTCGATGACATTTATGGGCTATGCGAAAAATTGATGAAGGCTGGCGTCACCATCAACCGGCCGCCGCGCGACGGCGTGATGGCTTTCGTTCGCTCGCCCGACAAGCACTCGATCGAGTTGTTACAGAAAGGCGCCCCGCTGCCGCCCAAGGAGCCATGGGTTTCCATGCCCAACACCGGCAAGTGGTGAGGCAAACGCCTCCTTTGGCGGCGATTGGCTCTTTCTTGCCGCACGGTGCAAACGTCTTTATATGTCGCCGCGCCTCGCGCGCCCTTCGTCTAGCGGTCTAGGACATCGCCCTTTCACGGCGGAAACACGGGTTCGAGTCCCGTAGGGCGCGCCACTAAATCAAGAGAGGCGAGGCGCAGGTGAGACACGTTCCGACTTTGCTGGTGTCGCCCTTACCGAAATGGATGATCGCGGCGCCTGGAAAGCCGAACTCCTGAGGGAGTTCCAAAACGACGGCTACACCGTCGATTGGGGACGAGCCTTGATCGTCGAAAGTCCGCTTTCGGGTGAAAGCGGCCGTGATGTGCTCGTTTTGAGCCTTTCCGCTTCCGGCCCAGACCGGACATAAGCGGCGCTGCCGGGCAGTTGGCCGGTTGCAAAATCGCTTTCAGACCCTCTTCCGATTCCCGCCAATCCGATTTCCTGACACCACCTTGGCCGAGGGAGGGAGCCCCCTCCGTCGAGACGGGGCTTTCCGTGGGAACGCAGGCCGCCCGAGCGTTACCTTGTCAGCCCGCACTTGCCCCTGAACCTTGCAGATGGTTCTCGCGTACTATGCGTCGTGGCGGCACTGGGAGGAATCGACTGATGCGCTACGTTACCCTCGTTGCATTGGCTTTTGCGTTTGCGGGATCTGCCCTCGGAGCAAACAACGACCTCAAAGCCGCCGGGAAAGGCGGCGAAGACGACACGGCGAGGAAGGCGGCTCAGAGCAGCGCACAGAAGATCGCTAAGCCGGAAATCTATTGGCTTGACACCGCCTATCGCCGCAGCGACGGCGCACTGATTGAAGAACAACGTCAGTTTCTGCGAAATAAAGACGACCCCCGATTTCTTCCTCCGTTTTCCAGTTTGGCGGAATGCCAGGCAGAAGCTAAGTACCGCATGAACTGGCGCGGCGGCAAGGACAGCCCCATTTTTGAGAGAGCGGACTGTCGCCCGACTGCCATTACCCGCAAAATGTTAAACGCCGTCCGCAAGGACCATTGTTGGGATGCCCCCAAGAAACCAGCGTGGGAACGGCCCGAATGTCGAGCCGCTGTTGAAGCGCTCAGCAACATCTTAGAAAAAGAGTTGAAAGCAAAATGAATTGTCTAAACGCGTGGGCTCGCAGCAGGCAGACGCTTGGAGCGTCGATTTCGCGCGCGCCGCCAAGCACGCGCGACCCAAAGAAGCGCGGGAGGGAACGAGCCAGCCTGCTGTCAAGGCTGACGGGTCAGCCTTGCGCACACAGATCGCGGAGAAGGGCGAGTCTCGCTGTAGCAATAGTCGAGGGTATTCTGATCGATCAGACTGAAGATGTAGGTTCCTTCGTCATCTGAACCCATCATCAGCTTGCCGCCGGGCGTGAACGCGCCCCACAGTGGCTCTTCCTCGTCGCCAGTCGGATTGGAGCGCTTCAAGCGACCGACGAAGGTATTGCCATGTTGTTCGGTTATGACCAGCGTCGCAAGGCCGCCGCGCCGTCCTTCACTCTTGGCAATTCGGTCCCTCTGGCCAGTCCACGTGCCGACGAGGGATACTGAATCGGCGGCGAACACTGGCGTTGAAACGAGGATGGCGAACATCGCTGAATACATAAGCGCCTTCATGTGGAGCCTCCTTGCGTCGATCCAGTCGCACAGCAGATGTAAGGATGGTGTTACCAATGTACCTGCTCGCCGAGAGTGCACGGCTGCGGAAGACGTCAGCGTCGCCCCGATGGTGCTCACCCTGCGCCCGACCGGCCTGACATCGCCGGCGCAAACCGATCGCGAAGAGTGGACCATCTGATCGAGGTGGCAGACTTCCGAGGCGGCGCCGGCCCACGCTACGGCTGCTTGGTCAGCTCCGTGCAGGATGCGAGGCGGGTGGCCTGCGAAAGGTGCATGTAGCACCACTCCATGCGGTTCGGCGCCAAGATTGTACCGACCGTATAGCCATCGTCATCAACCAGCAAAATCGTGTTGTTGCGCGAGATCACGGCGACGAACTTGTCGTTGCCGCGCGGCGAGGAAAACGAGCCGGAGAACCGGCGGCCGTCCTGCTTGTCGATGGTCGCGGTGAACGGGACGCTGTTGAGCCGCGGTTCGGCCGACGAGGGCGCAGCATGATGCGGATTGCCCGCGCCGAGGATGATCGACTCGCTCTCGCCTTTCCAAGTGCCGCGAAGGTCGGGGATCGCGCTCTCCGCCGCCGCAGGGGCGGCTGCCAGCGTTGCAAGCACGGCGATCCAGGCAAGTTTCGACATGGCTGAGCTCCTTCAGGCGCTAATCGCTTCTCTGTTCCCGGTACAGTCCCCACACCGCGATCAACGCAGTGATGGTCGCGAGCAGGAAGAGCCCGGAAAGAACCCCTCCTTGAACATCCCATTGCAGAAGACGGGCGAGATCATAGAGCACGTAGGCGCCGAACGTAAATGCAAGGCCGTAGATATACGGTTTGCCTTTGCGGGCCGCCAAGATCGCTATGATCGCAACGGCAGCTTCGAGAATTATCGAGATGACGAGCATTGAGATGTGACGCTAGCGGATGACGTTGGTACATTCCACAAAATTGGCGGCATGAGCGCAACGCCAGCTTTGCGTTTGCAACGTCGGTCAGGCCTCACAGGTGTTCCCTTGGCAGCGCTGAAGATCGCCTCTATCCTTCCGGCACCGTCAGCGGGGAGGCCAAGATAATGTTCAAATGGATGTCGGCGTTCGCGTTGGCCGTGTTGGTATGCGCGCCGGCGCTTGCGGACGAGATGGAATACCGCCCGGGGTACTACCAGTATTACTACCAGTACCGGTACTCTCTGCCGCCCGAGCAGCACGTGATCGAGGTCGTGCAGCCCCCCTACAGCGGCAATTTCATCATCAACGGCACCCGCTTCACGGCGCGGACGCCGGCCTGTTTCAGCTGGGCCGCGGGCGAACGCATCAGGCTCATCGCCGGCGACTGGAACGGTCGTTGCGTCGCTGCGCTCTTTTATAACTTCTATCGTCGCAACACCTGCGAGATGTGGTGCGGCGGCGGCGGTTGGTGGTGACACCTTAAGACCGCGATGTCGGTGCATTCCCCTCCCCTTGTGGGGAGGGGTCCGGGGTGGGGGTGGCGCGATTCATTCACAGGCGGCGCCACCCATCATTTCACTGCATCACCCCCCTCCCCATCCTTCCCCCAGCCGGCTGCGGGCTTGCTTACGTCCGGCAAATTTTAACTGACCAAACCCCGGCAAGCCGGGGTTTGGTTGGGGGAGGGAGCAGACTGAGTTCGCCGCTCGATGAATCCGTTCCAAACCAACGTGAAGGCGCGGGGCATCCGCGCGTCCGCGCGCGATCCGGAAATTTCGCTTGACTCGCGTAACGAGAATCTTCCAACTTTCGGTATTCATCAAAATTGCGCTTGCAGCCCTTGGCGCCGCTCCGCAGCGGTTGCCGCGCTTCGTTTCCACTCTCGAGGCGCAACGAAGGGATAGATGTCCGGGCCGAAGCTTGAGCCTGCGCCGGCAGGCCATGGCGTCCTGTTCTGTCCCTGTTATCTGCCTGTTATGTCCTGTTACCTGATGAGGGCGTCCTCGATTTTCCATCGGTTTTCCAACTCGGTACGTGCATCGCCCTGTATTTTTCCCTGTTCTTTAGAGGAAAGCTTTCGCGGGGGCCGGCGGATAGGCGTGACGGCGGCCGTGGAAGTCCTCGACCTCGTAGCGCGCGGTGCCGTCAGCGCCGCCGACGCGGGCAAGATAGCTCGGGCCGATCGGCGATTTGCCGTAGCCGCCGGGGATGTCGAGCACGTAAGTGGGTTGGCATAGGCCCGAGAGCCGGCCGTGAAGCGCGCGCATCAGGGCCTGACCCTCGTCGATGCCGGTGCGCCACTGCGCGGTGCCGGGGGCGAGATCGCCGTGATGGAGGTAGTAAGGCTTGACGCGGCATTCGACCAAGGCGCGCATCAATTCGCCGAGCACCGCCGCCTCGTCGTTGACGCCGCGCAAGAGCACGGTCTGGCTCAACATGGGAATGCCGGCATCGACCAGGCGCGCGCAGGCCGCGCGCGCCGCGGACGTGAGCTCGCGCGCGTGGTTGGCGTGAAGCACCAGGTAGGTCGCCTTGCCCGGCGCGCGCAGCGCGCGCACGAGCGCTGCCGTCACGCGCGCGGGCGCGACCACGGGCACGCGGCTGTGCACGCGGATGACCTTGACGTGGCCGATCGCCGCCAGCATTTCGACGACTTGACCAAGACGCCGCGGCGAGAGCACGAGCGGGTCGCCGCCGGTGAGGATGACCTCCCAGATCTCGCGATGGCCGCGGATATAGGCCATCGCGGCGTCGAGCTGCGCGCGTGAGAGGGCGCGAGCGCGCCCAACCACTTCGCGGCGGAAACAAAAGCGGCAATAGGCCGCGCAGACGTGGACGGGCTTGAGCAGCACGCGGTCGGGATAGCGGTGCACGATGCCCTCGACCGGGCTATGCGCATCGTCCCCGATCGGGTCGGCCATCTCCTCGGGCCTGGCGTCGAGTTCCGCCGCCGCGGGAACGAACTGGCGCGCAATGGGGTCGCGCGGATCGGCGGGATCGATGAGCTCGGCGACGTCCGCGGTCAGCGCCAACGCGTAGCGCGCGGCGACCGCTTCGATCTCGCCGCGACGTTCGGGCGCAATCAATCCGACCGCGATGAGCTCATCGGGGCGGCGCAATGTCTTGCGTGCTGGTCTCATGGCAACGTCCTGGCGTGAAGTACTTGCCGCCGATCGCGGCGGGCAAAGGCGGGTCGCTGATGCTGCGCCGCCGGCCAAATGTCAATCCGCGTCCGCCGTGCTGACCCAAGCGAGCGACGCAACCCCGATCCCGCCCGCGCGCCGCTCGCCTCGGCTTGCGGACCGCCAAATTCGGTGTTGGTATGCGCCACGCAACGGCGGGAGTGAGGACAAGATGAAGAACTATCTCGACGGGGGCGAGGCGATCCTCGAGGCGTTTCGCAAGCTCAAGATCGACTACATCATGTCCTCCCCGGGCTCGGAATGGTCGCCCATCTGGGAGGCGCTGGCGCGCCAAAAGCTCGACAACAAACCCGGCCCGGCCTTCGTCGAGTCCTGGCACGAGACGCTCGCGGTCAACATGGCCACCGGCTACACGCTGATCACCGGCCGGCCGCAGGCGGTGCTGCTGCACGCCGGCGTCGGTGTGCTGCAGGGAGGCATGGGCATCCACGGCGCCATGCAGAACGAAGTGCCGATGGTCGTCATGTCGGGCGAATCCCAGACGCTCGGCGAAGACCCGGCCCTCGACATCGAGCAGCAGTGGTATGGCGGCCTAACCGTGGGCGGCATCGAGCGCTTCGTCGAGCCGGTTGCGAAATGGGCGCGCGCCGTGACCAGCCCCCATACGCTCTATGAAAGCGTGATCCGCGCCGGCGAAATGGCGCAGCGCGTGCCGAAGGGGCCGATCTACCTCAAC
>JBKOXY010000489.1:0-4992 GCA_046725125.1 Pseudomonadota bacterium
GCCGGCGCAACAGATCATGACCTTGGTGTTCGAGGCCTGCTCCTCCTCGGTCAGGATGGCGTCGCGGTGCTCGGGGGTGCCCGAAATCACCCGTTGCTCGCAGGCTCCGCAGATGCCGAGCTCGCAGGAATAGTCGACGTCGACGCCGGCATCGAGCAGCACCTGCAGAATGCTCTTGCCTTCGGGAATGACGAATTCCTGTCTGGAGCGCGCGAGCTCGACCACGAAGCCACCCTTCTTGTCCGCCTCCTGCTTGGGGGTGAAATATTCGACGTGGATCTGCGCGCGTGGCCAATCGGCGGTCGCGGACTCGAACGCCTTGAGCATCGGCGTCGGTCCGCAGCAATAGAGGTGCGCGTCCTTCGGCGCCTCGGCGACGATCGCCTTGACGTCGAGGACATTGCCTGCGCTCTCGTCGTCGAAGTGGAACTGCGCCCGGCCCATGGCTTCGAGCGCTTGCAGAAAGGCCATGTCGGCGCGCGAGCGGCAGGCATAGTACAGCTTCCAGGAACGGTCGAGCTTCTGCAGCCGCTGCACCATGCACCAAATGGGCGTGATGCCGATGCCTCCGGCCAGCAGCACCACGTGGCTGGCGTTCTCCACCAGCGGGAAATTGTTGCGCGGCGCGCTGATTTTGAGCGCCTTGCCGACACGCAACTCGTCGTGCACGTAGCGCGAGCCGCCCCGGCTCGCCGGATCGCGCTTGATGCCGACGGTGTAGCTTAAGGTATCGGGCTCGGCGTTGATCAGTGAGTACTGGCGGACCAGTCCATTCGGCAGATGCAAGTCGATATGGGCGCCGGGCTCGTAGGGGGGTAACGGCTTTCCGTCCAGCGGCGCGAATTCGTAGAGGTTGGTGTCGCGCGCCGCGTAGCGGATCGCGGTCACGCGCATGTCGATCAGGCCGTCGGCCTTCTTTGCCGGCGTGGCCTCGGCAGATGTGGCCGTCGCTGTATTCACCAACTTTTCTCCTGCGGCAGCGCAAGCGTCATCGGGCACGCAAGCCGGTTTGTCAAATATCAGGCATGAGATATGCTTCGTCCGCGCGCAATCCAACCGGCGGAAAAGTCGAGCGGATTCCGTGCGGCGCCGGTTGCGCCGCCAAACAAGGTCGCTCGCGCCGCAAAGCAAGGCTTCAAGCTTCAAACGCGCCAAGGTCGGCCGCAGCGCAGGGGGAGGATGAGTGAGCGGCGTACCGAAAATCGCAGGCCCGGCGGCCGCATTGCTCGGCCTCGCGCTGTCGCTCGTTGTGCCGCTTGTTCCGTTGCTTGCACCCGCGCCCGCCCGCGCGCAGGACAAGGCGTCCACGCCGTCGCGACCTTGGCTCGATCCGGCCCTGCTGCCGGCGGCGAAGGCGGAAGGCTCGCTCATCGTCTACTCGTCGACCAACGAGCAGGAAGGGCTGCCGCTGTTCAAATTATTCACCGAAGCAACCGGCATAAAGGTCGAATATGTGCGCGCATCCGATGCGGTGCTGATGTCGCGCATGGCAATCGAGTTTCGCGCCGATCAGAAGTCCTACGACATCGTGCAAACCGCGACCATCAACAAGATGCCGTCACAGATGTTGGCGGCGTATGAGCCGCCCGAGGCCAACGACATTTCTCCGAACGCCCGTGATGCGAACAAGCGCTGGTACGGCGTCTATGCCAATTACAATTCGCCCGCCTACAACACCGCGCGGGTGAAGCCGTCCGACCTACCGCAGAGCTACGAGGAGTTTGCGCAGCGCAAGGAATGGGCCGGCAAGGTCGCCATCGACGGCACCGATAACGAATGGCTCAAGGCCATCGTGCAGTACTACGGCGAGCGTGACGGCATCGACCTCGTCAAACGCATCGTGGCGACGCTGCGCCCCGTCGTTACCGACGGCCACCTGGCAATGGCGCGCGCAACCGGCGCCGGCGAATATTGGGTGTCGCTGAACAACTACGTGAACCTGTCGATGAACGTCAAACTCGCCGGCGGCTCGATCGACGTGTGGGCGCTCGACCCGGTCACGCTGTTCTTTGGCCAGGTCGGCGTGAACGCCAAGGCGCCGCATCCGAACGCGGCGCGGCTTGCCGCCAACTTCATGCTCAGCCGGGAATGCCAGCAGTTCCTTGCCAAGTTCGGGCGGCTGCCGACGCGCAAGGACGTGCAGTCGAACCCGCCCGGCATCATCGAGATGCTGACGCAGAAGAAGGTCATCACGGTGCTGATGGCGCCGGAGGAAGAGCGCAAATGGCAGCGGCAATTCGACCAGCTGTTCAAGGGGCGGTGAGTTCGGATCTCCCATACTCGGATGTCGCGCGCGGGCTTGACCCGAGCATCCATCCTATTCACAGAGCTTCGGGGTTTTGATGGATTGCGCCGGACGCGGGCGTGCCCGCGTTCGGCAGTGGGAGATGCCGTGACTGGCGTATGCACGGCGCGCGGAGTCGAGCCCGGCAATGACGACGGGGACGCTGAGTGAGCATCGCCAACGCACGCCTAAACGGGCTGCCGGGCGCGGCCGCGGCCAGCCGGTTCGCCGCGCTCGTGAGCCTGCCCAATGTCCTGCTGGCCGGTTGCGTCGTCATCGCGGTCTGGTTCGTTTTCGTTCCGCTGTCGGCGCTCATCTACAACGCCTTCACCGAAGACACCGGCTTCGGTCCCGGCGCGTTCTCGCTCGACAATTTCATCGAGGCCTATTCGAGCTGGCACATCCTGCGATTGTTCTGGAATTCATTGGTGTTCGCCGTCGGTACGGCGCTGACGACGCTGGTCATGGGCGCGCTCGTCGCCTGGGTGGTCGAGCGCACGGACGCGCCAGGCGGCAGCCTCTTTCACACGCTGTCGCTGTTGTCGTTCGCAGTGCCGGGATTGCTGATGGCGATGGCCTGGATTTTCGTCTTCAGCCCGAACATCGGCTGGGGCAATGCGGTGCTCAAATCGGCGTTCGGGCTCACCGAGGCGCCCGTGAACATCTATTCGATGGCGGGAATGACCTGGGCGCTGTCGAGCCACTATTTTCCGCTCGCGTATCTGGTGCTTGGGCCGGCCTTGCGGGCGCTCGACGTGCGCATGGAAGAGGCCGCCCTGATGGCCGGCGGAAGTTACCGGCAGGTCTTCGCCAAGGTCACGTTGCCGTTGTTGCGGCCCGCGATCCTTTCGGCGCTGCTGCTCCTGTTCGTGATGGGCATGGCGTCCTACGAGGTACCGCGCCTTATCGGCCGGCCGGCGCGCATCGACGTGTTCACCACCGACATCCAGGGCGCCATCATCGCGGCGCCGCCGGCCTTCGGGGTCGCAAGCGCGCTCGGCCTCACCTTACTCGCGATCTGCGTGCTCGCCGTATTCTTCTATCGCCGCGCCACGCGGCACGCGGAATCGTTCGCCACCATCACCGGCAAGGGCTATAGGCCCACGCGCGTCAAGCTCGGACGCGCCCGCTGGCCGGTGGCGCTCGGCGTCGCCGCCATGTTTATCCTCGCGCTCGGACTGCCGCTGGTCACGCTCGTCTGGCAGTCGTTCTTCCGCAATCTGGCGCAGCCGTTCTTCTCCGTAGGTGCGCCGGCGACGCTCGACAATTACGAGTTCATCCTGAGTTATCCGATCTTTCTCGCCGCGATGAAAACGAGCGTGCTCCTCGCGGCGATGGCCGCGACGATCGTCGCCGGTCTCACCTTCGTCATGGCCTGGATCGCGCAGCGATCGTTGCCGCGCTACGGCTTCATCCTCGACGCGCTCGCCTTCGCGCCGATCGCGATCCCGGGCGTGATCGTCGGCGCCGGCATCCTGGTCGCCTATCTCATGCTGCCGATCCCGATTTACAATACGATCTGGATCCTGCTGGTCGCCTACGTGACCTTGTATCTTCCTTACGGCATGCGGTTTGCGTCGAGCGGGCTCACTCAGATTCACCGCGAGCTCGAGGAGGTGGCGGCGGTCTCGGGCGCCGGACTAACCCAGATCTTCTTGCGCATCATCCTTCCGCTTTTGGCGCCGGTGCTGCTGGCAGGCTGGATCTACGTTTTCGTTCTGGCGGTGCGCGAGCTCGGCGCGTCGATCTTCCTCGTCGGTCCCGGCACCCATGTGCTCGGAACCATCAGTCTGACCATGTGGGAGGAGGGCGGCAGCTACGGCGCGGTCGCGGCGCTGGGTGTGATCCAGATCGTGCCGCTCATCGCCATCGTTGCCGGCCTGCGATCGATCGAGCTGCGCATCCAACGCCGCGCGCAACAGCGGTAGGGCGGGAAAGGCCGCACGTGCAGAAACAAAACCGCCTCCCGGCTGAAACCGGGAGGCGGCCGATGCGCGTAGCCGGCGGCTTCAGGCCGCGGCGGCCAGATTGCCGAACCGCTTGAGGTTTTCTTTCTGCTTCTCGTTGCGCGGCGGCAGCTTGAACAGGCGCGCCGCGGTGCCGCCGAGGATGTTGTGCTTGGCCTTCTCCGAGAGGAAGGGCAAGTCGTAGATCGTGGCCGGCAGATCGAAGTCCCAGTGCGGATAATCCGATGAGTAGAGCAGCTGCGTCTCGGCGTTGATCATCCGGAACGTGCACTCCATCGCCTGGCGATCCTGAATCTCGATGGGCTGTGAGGAGTAGTACATGTCGCGCATGTAATCCGACGGCTTCTTCTTCAGGAGCGGAGCTTCCGACGGCCGGATCATGAATTCGTGGTCGAGCCGCTGCATTAGGAACGGAACCCACGCGAGGCCCGACTCGATCCAGATCACCGGCAGCTTGGGGAAGCGCTCGCCCATCCCGTTGATCACCCAATTGGTGCAATGCAGGATGTTGTAGAAGGTGAAGCCGAGCGCGTGCACCGACAGGAAGCGGTTGCAGGCCCGGAATACCGGCTCGTTCCAGTTCGGCCCGGAGTGGAACGCAAGCGCGAGCCCGCGCTCCTCCAACATGCGGTAGAGCCGCATATAGGCGTTGTCGTTCACCTGCAGGTGCCGCACCGTGGTGACCATGAAGCCGGTCACGTGCTTGCGACTGCCGAAGGTCTCGACCTGGCGCACGCAGGC
>JBKOXY010000477.1:0-2093 GCA_046725125.1 Pseudomonadota bacterium
AAATCCATCCCGCCGATGCGCGGCCAATGCCGGGGAAACTCGCGGTGCTCAATCGCGAGCGTCTCTTCCTTCACCGGGAAGATGCGGCCGCTGCCGAGAACCGGAACACCTTTGGTGCGCGCCTCGCGTTCGTGCGGTGCATAGGAGGCCACGATCCGCACCTTGTCCGCCTCGGAGAAGTGCGGCGCGTCGTCAATCGTCGCGCAAACCACGGCGCGGTCAGGATGCACCGCGCTGCTGCTCGAAAGAAAGCGCTGAACGACAGTGCTCATCCCGAGTAAGGGCGTAAAGCACAGATATACGATCCCGCCGGTCTCGTTGGTTCGCGTCAGCCCTTCGCTGTAGATGCCTTCGTCGGGCTCCTCGTCGAAATACACAACCTCCAACCCGGCGCCCTGCCACTTCTCTCGGCCACGCTCGTAGCTCTTGAACTGAAGCGACGAAAGACCGCCGCTGACGTGGCGGATGTTGACGGTATCGATCGCAGCCGGGATGCCGCGCGAGGTGGCAATCCCAGCGATGGCGGCCTTGGGAATCATCCCCGTACCCCATTCGGATTCCCGAAAGGGCGGGCCTATCAGCTTCTCCTGCAGAACGTCGCGCGTGGTCTCGCCGGTGACACCGGCAGCCCACGCTCGCACCGGCCTATCAAAACACTTGCCATTCCACCACTCCGGATAATCCCCAGTCAGGTGAAACGCCAGCTCGGCTGCGCCGCCCGTGGTTTTGCCAAAACGGTTTGCACACATGAGCAAGCGCTCGCGGTACTTGGCGCCGGCTTCATGAAAGGCGGCCTGCTTGGGATATGGGCGATAGTGCGCAAGCTTGTTCTCGGCCACACGCTGCGCCTTCACCGCCTCCAGCCGAGTTATGGCGGCCTCAACCTTGTCCGGCGGCAAGCTGTCAATGTCAATGTTCAGGCTCATTGCCAACCCCATCAGCGTCGGGCGATGCGAGCAGCACCGGTGCTGTGCGCGCTTCGATCATGCGCTGACGCAGCGCCAGGAGAAGCTCGTCGATCTGTTCATCGTCCAGGTCCGACATGACGGCCTCAAAGGTAAACTCCTTCGGTAGCACGCTGACGGTAAGACGCAGATATTCGCCGGGCTTTTCTTTGTAGAGCGTTTCCAGTGCCTCTGCACCTTTGCACAGCTTGCTGCCCGGTGCCGCCGGCTCGCACCAATGGCGCAAAATATCTTCGAAGACTTGCACCGCAAGCCTGTTGCGCGTGCCCTTCGGCCGGCCGCTATGACCTAACTGAAATTGGCCTTTGCTGTTACTCACGAGTGCCTTCATTTCGCGCCCCTAGCGGCTATACCACGGCGACGCTTGCGCCGTCGAAAGGGCGGCTGATGCGCTGCACTGTCGATGGATTGACGCCGAACCGCTCGGCAATGACCCGTATGCCAGGCCTCTCAGGAGTCGCCAGAGCCTCACGGATTCGTTTCTCCAGCGCAGGGGCTATCGGAGGCCGGCCAAGCCGCTTCCCCTCGCTCTTGGCCCGCGCAAGCCCGGCGCGGACGCGTTCCGCAATCATGGCGCGCTCGAACTCAGCAAATACGCCCATCATCTGAAACATCGCCTTGCCGGCAGGCGTCGTGGTGTCGAGCCCCTGTTGGCGCAGGAATAGATCGATCTTGAGTGCGGGCAGCTCGGACAGGAAACCGACCAAGTCCTGCAGGCTGCGGCCCAGCCGGTCCACCGAGGATGATACGGTCGTGGTGGCACCAAAGAAAACGACGAAACGACGCGAGGCACGGACGACGCCCCGCCACCGGGAGCCATTGGCGCGAGAACGCACGAACCCGTTCTGGGACTATGCCGCATCAACCTCATACGGATATCGCCCCTGGTTCTAGCCGCGACACGGGTGCGAGATGAAAAAAAGGCCCAAACTGGATCATCCTCTGGCACGGCATTGACCCGGCCAGGGTGGCCCACGAGGCAGACCGGAATTCGCCATGTTTAGTGTGTGCCACCTGATCGACTCTGAAGTAGGTTGAAAAGCGAGATCCTTTTTTCCCCGCTAGGGCAGCGCGGCTTGGCTGGGGGCATCTGGATTGTTCACTTAGGGCGAGCCGTTCCGACGTTGC
>JBKOXY010000075.1:0-3688 GCA_046725125.1 Pseudomonadota bacterium
TGTCATAGGGGATGCAGGCATCGATCAGAATGCGGTTGTTGAAGTTGCCGGGAAGGAAAAGCGGATCGCGCTTGGAGGCCCAGGCCTTTTGAATCATGTCGATGTCGGTGAGCGGATCGAACCGCGTGCACATCGCCCACAGCACCTGATCGAGGTCGCCGGCATCGACATCCTCGTCGACCACCACCGTCCACTTGCCGGCGTAAGCGCCGCCCTGGCACGAGGACGCGATGTGCAGCGCCTGCCGTGCGTGGCCGGGATAGCGCTGGCGAATCTGGATGGTGGTGAAGCGGGTCGCGGGCCCGGCTTCGTGATTCCACACGCCCAGCACCTCGGGCACGCCGCAGGCGTCGAGCGCGCGCCAGATCTGTGCCGCCCCGGCGATACCCTTGAGCAGTCCGGTTTCGTCGACGGGCTTGTGCTGCGGCGCGCAGGTGAGGATCGGATCGTTGCGGTGGAGGATCGTCTTCACGTTGACGTAGGGCCGTTCCTGCGTGTCGTCGGAGTAATAGCCCATCCATTCGCCGAACGGCCCTTCCGGCCGGACTTCACCGGGCGCTGTTTCGCCTTCGATTGCGATCTCGCAGTCGGCGGGAATTGGAAAGCCCGTATAGGGCCCGCGCACCACGTCGAGCGGCTCGCCGCGCAGCCCGCCGGCGATATCCATCTCGCCGATCTCGGGCAGCGGGCTCGAGGAGAGCATGAACAACAGCGGGTCCTGGCCACACAAGATCACCACCTTCATCGGCTGCCCGCGCTCGAAGTATTTATCGCGATGAATGCGGCCGTGCTTGCCTTCGGTGATCTGGCAGCCGACGGTCTTGCCGTCGTAAACTTGGCTGCGATAGGCGCCGAGATTGAACCAGCCCGAATCGGGATCCTGCGTCATTACGCAGTCGGCGGTGCCGATGAAGCGCGCCTTGTCCAGCTCGTGGTGCCGCGGCACGGGAAACTTCAGCACGTCGACGTCGTCGCCTTCGACCACGTTCTCGAGCACGGGGCCGTCGTTCACGAAGCGCGGCGGCAGCGGCTTGAGGTTCTGCATGCGCGCATGATAGGTCCGCACGACGTCGACCTTGCGCTCGTATTCGAGCGGCAGGCCGAGCGTCAAAGCGATGCGGCGCACGGAGGACAGCTGCCCGTAGAGCGTGCGGAAGCCCTTGGGATAGCCGGGTACGTTGTCGAACAGGAGCGCCGGCGCGCTGCCGCGGCTCGTTTCCGTAAGCATGTGGGTGATGGCACCCATCTCGACGTCCCAGTGGGCGCCATCGACCTTGCGCAACTCCCCCATCTTGTCGACTTGTTCGAGCCAGCCGCGCAGCCCGCGGTATTGCATCCGCTGTTTCGATGCTGCGTCGGCGCCAGTGCGGGCCATGGCGTTCTCCGTTCCCTGAAATGCTCGATATCTATACAGCCGTCCAAATCCGCGGGCAAAGTGCCGCCGAGCTGACAGCCGGAATGCTCGTGAATGACGGTCCGACAGCAACCGCAGGATGCGCGCCGCGCCTCGCGTGGGCCCTCGCCTGCGCGCTCGACAACTTCGCCGTGAACGAGGTTATCGCGTAGACGGGGGCTCCGCTGCGTCGCCTTGCGGCTCCGTCTCCACGGCCTTGGGACCGCGGCCGCCGCCTCTGCCGTTTCTCGATTTCGACGGGTCTTTGGCGGTGTCGGAGACCTCCTCGAGGGTGGCGCCACGCTGCGGCGCTCCCCGCCCGGCCAACATGTCGCGTTGCAGCCGCGCGTAGTCCCTGCGGGTCGTCTCCAGTGCGCCCTGGGCGACGGCGAGTTCGACGCGCTCGCGCTGAAGGCTCGCATTGAGCTCATCGATGCGCCGTTCGGTCTTGGCCCGATAGGCTCCGGCGTCGACCTCGATTTCGGCGATGCGGTCGGTCAGAGACTTTATCTTCTGCTCGGCGTGGGCGAGCGAGGTCTCGCGCGCCTTCAGCGTCTCCGCCAGGCTGTTCGACCGTTCCGTCAGCGACGCCCGCACCTGCTCCAGCTCGCGGGTCTTGGTGTCGAGCCCATCGCGAGCCGCGGTGAGCCGCTCGACAATCTTTTCCGTCGCGTTGCGGGCGATGGTCGCTTCCACCGCCTTGCGCTCCAACACCCTGATGTCCTCGCTGCGCGCGCCCAGCGTCTGGCGCACCTCGGCGAGCAATTTCTCCGCGGTGGCGGCACGCGAACGCAGAGCTTCGAGCCGCAGATTCATCGCATAGGCTTCGGATTGATGTCGCTCGTTGGCCTCATCGCGCGCGGTCGCCAGCGTGACGCGCTCGTTCTCGGTAGCCGCCAGGCTGATGTCCATCTGCTCCAGCCGCGCCCGCGCGGCAGTCAAGGCGTTCTCGCTTTCGGTGAGGCGACGCGACAAGCGCGACGTCTCTGCCAGCGTCTGATCGAGCGCCGTTTGCAGCGAGCGCTTGTCGTTCTCCAACAGCAGGAGTTTTTCCCGCATGAGCGCACTCTCGGACTGCAATTCGACAATCCGCTTATCGGCGCTATTGGCGTGATCGACGAGAATCTGGTTGGCCTCGCTGAGCGCTCGGCCATTCGCGGTCTCCTGCGCCAATTGGCTCTCGAGTTTGGCGATCTCCGCACGCGCAGCCACGATTTCGCTGGTGAGCTCGGCCTTGTCACCTTCGAGCCCGCGCGCGGTCTGCTGCACCAACGCCAATTCCCGCCGCAGCTCCTCGCCCGCGCTTTCCAATTCCGCCGCCCGCTTTTCGAGCACACTGAATTCGCCGCGCACGGTCTCGTGACCGGCGCGAAGCTCTGCCAGCGCAGTGCGCAAGCTGACATTGTCGGTCTTTTCCTGTTCCAGCGCGTGCAGCGCCGAGCCGATGGGCTCGACGAGGTTGCGGAAGGCGTCTTTGAGGTCGTCGAGCGCGCCGATACGACGGTCGGTATCGATCAACAGGTTGCGCAGCGACTCGTTCTCCTCACCAACACGGGCGCCGATATCGGCCAATGTCGGCTCGCTGGGCTCTTCGGCGCCGGGTGAGCCAGGCTTGGCGGGGGTGGGCACCGCAAACGCCGCTGACGTGGATGCACCGCCTTTACGCGCAAGAAAATGGGTGATCGTACGCATGGCACCCCCACAACCTGACAAAACCTCCTGGCTTATACCGATTTTTGCAACCCGTCACAATGAAAACACCGGCCGCATCGGCGATAGTAGCCATATTTAACAGGATCAAATCAGGGGCAAATGCCTAGGGGACGGGCCAGCTTGAGCCCGCTGTCATTCAATCGGCGCGGCGTCACGCGCTGGAACAATCCGGCGACGTCGTCGGCTGGCCTCATCGGGCTTTGGTTGCGCCGGAATTCCTAGCCGAGGCCAGGCAGCGCGGTCTCGAGGTCAATCCGGTGAGCGGCGCGGCGATCGACAAGCTCGTGGGCGAGCTCTATGAGACCCCACCCGACATCATCGCCGCGGTGCGTGCCGCCATCAGCGAGGGCGCAAGGTAGCGCCGGAGGGTAGGCGAGCGCCTATCCGCGCGGCAGAACGTGCGCCCATTTGGCGCGGATGCGGGCGTCGAGCTCCTTGCTGGAGCGCGCCACGATCGGAAAGGTGTCGCGCCGCGACCACGGCTTGCAGGCATCGATGACGACGCGCGCATTGCGCGGATCGTCGCTGCCATAGGCCATGGGGTCGAGCACCGTGCTCCAGCAGCCGCGCAGGATTTCGATG
>JBKOXY010000336.1:0-3651 GCA_046725125.1 Pseudomonadota bacterium
CTGCTCAACCCAAGCTCATGCCCGATGTCGAGGGACTCGTACACCAGGTTGATCCGCTGTCGCGCCGCGGCTTCTTCCTGACGGCCTCGGCTGCGGCCGCCGCCGGTTACACGCTCGCCGCCGGACCGGTCCGCGCCGACGCGATCCACACCGACACCACCGGGCTCGCCGTCGGCGAAGCCAAGGTCAAGGTCTCGGACGGCGAGATGCCGGTCTATTACGCCAAGCCGGCGAACGTACAGAACCCGCCCGTCATCCTGGTGGCGATGGAGATCTTTGGGCTGCACGAGTACATCAAGGACGTCACGCGGCGCCTCGGCAAGCTCGGAGCTTTCGCCCTCGCACCCGACTATTATTTCCGCAAAGGGGTCGACCTCACCAAGATCACCGAGATCCCGCAACTCATGCCGATCGTCAACACCAAGCCGGACGCCGAGCTCCTCTCCGACCTCGACGCCACCGTGGCGTGGGCGAAGTCGCAGGGTGGCGACACCAACCGCCTCGGCATCATGGGCTTCTGCCGCGGTGGACGAACGGTGTGGGAATACGCGGCCCACAACAAGGACCTCAAGGCGGCCGTCGCATTCTATGGCACCGTGGTCGATCCGCCCGCGCAAAAATCGCTCTGGCCGAAGAGCCCGACCGAGCTGGCACCGGAGATGAAGGCGCCGGTGCTCGGCCTCTACGGCGAGGCCGATCAGGGCATTCCGCTCACCCAGGTCGACGCGATGAAGTCGGCGCTTCAAGGCGCGGGAAAGACCTTCGAGATCAAGATCTATGCCGGCGCACCGCACGGCTTCCACGCCGACTATCGCGCCAGCTACCGCAAGGACGCGGTCGAGGACGCCTGGAACCAAATGATCGCCTGGTTCAAGAAATACAAAGTGCTCGCCTGATCGGCGCCTGGTTTTGCGGCCGAGCGCGGCGCTTCGGCGCCGCGCTTTTGTCTGGGCGTTGCGAACCTGTCATGCGCGCTGAGCGTGAAGACAGTGGCTGCGTTTCGCTGCGCTCAACGACTCCTACGACGCCTGCGCCGACGCTCGTTCAGTTTGGAATCTGCAGCAGCTCCTTCACCTGCTCGCCCGTCAAGGGTGCGGGAATGAACTTCCCCGCCACCGCGTCGGCCATGATCTGGTCGATCCCCTCGACGCGTTCGGTGGCCATGCTTTCCTTGGGGATGAGTTCGCGCACCCGCAGCACGATCTTCTCCGGCAGATTGGAATACTCCGCATAGTGCTTGAGCGCGGCCGGATCGGAATACATCCATGCGACCGTCTCCTGATAGGCGCGATTGAAACGGACGATCGCGTCGCGGCGGTTCTGCAGCACGTTCACGCTGGTCAGATTGACGCGCACCGTGCGGGTGCGCAGCGAGGCCACGTCGTTGCCGGTGGCGATGATCCGGATTTTGCCGTCCTCGACAAGATCAAGTCCGAATGGCGCCGCGCCGAAGCCGACGTCCACCTGCCCGGTCATGGTCTGGGTGATGGTCGCCGCGATATTGCCGGTCGATGTCGGCTTGGCGGTGAGCTTGTATTGCGCGATGAGCGCGAGCACCGCGGCATGGCTCGACGAGCCGGTCAGGGAGAACGCGACGGTCTTGCCGTTGAAATCCTCGACCTTCCGAATCGGCGAGTTGGCCGGCACGTACCAATAGAGATCGGGCGCGCCGATCATTTCGCTGCCGATGATGCGGATCGGCGCGCCCTTGGCAAAGGTGCCGACCGCGGCCGACACGCCGGCAGCGGTCGCGATATCCATGCTACCGCCGATCACCGCCTGGATCGATTCCGGGCCGGCCTGGACGTAAAGGATTTCGAGATCGAGCCCGTGCTTCTTGAAAATGCCGCCGCGCTGGCCGAGCTCGGCGACGCCCGCGTCCCAGGCGCCGCGCTGCGGGATCGCGACCTTCAAGGTCTCTTGCGACCAGGCGACGCCGCCCGCGTCCGTGATGATCGCGAGCGCAGCCAGCGTCGTGATGAAAGTTGCCCTCGTCATTGTTGTTCCTCCCGTGGATCGCGGCGCGCACATGCTGCAGCGGCGGCGGCGACTATATGAGCCGATACCCGCAAGTGCATCAAGCGGCCCGACCGGAATTGGGCTCGACAGGTCGATGACCGTCGGTGGATCATGGTGTTTCAACGCGAGCGGACCGAGCGATGCCCCAGCGGAGAACGAAGCATTCACCCGCAGATGCGCTCGCGGACGAATTCGGCCGGGAGAAGGCGTCGGCGCTCGGCCGGCTCGGACGCGCGCTTGAAGCAACGCTCGCTGCGTTGGCCGAGTTCGACGCCGGCCATTCGCGCGCGACATCCGCTGCCGAAGATCGCCAATTGCGCGCATCGCTGGTCGCGGAGGCAAGCGTCGCGCTGTGGCATTTCGTCGTGCAGCGCGAGGCCTGCGGGTTGCGGGACATGCGCTACGTGCTGCGCGATTACCGCGTACCGCCGGAGGTCGCCGCGCGCATGGGCGTGCTGCCGCAGGAAGGGCTGCGGCCGCGAAAGCCGCGTCGCAAATCATAAAACGTGCGCATCGCGGCAAGCCGCCGCCGACCGATTGACCCCACCCGCGATCCATATCCGGTCAGCCGGGACGCATCTCGGCCAGCGGTGTTGATCCGCGTCGTTTGTGGTCCGACCCCAGGTGCCAGCGCGCCCCAAACCCAGTATGGTTGGCTTCTAGGCCGATTCAGCTCAAAGTCTTCATTTCGAAAGGGGAGCGCGCATGGACGTCCTCATTGGCGTGATCATCACCTTCCTTGTCGTCATCCTGGTGCTCTATCTCGTCAACATGCTGCCGATCGACGGCCGCGCCAAACAGATCGTGCGCGTGATCGTGATCATTATCGGCGTAATTTCGCTGCTGAAATATCTTGCGGTGTTCTAGGCCGTAGCCGCGCTGCATCGGCGCCGGGCGAAGCCGCCTGGACGGTTTGCAGCGCTGCAACGCTTCTGCCCTGAGGAATGGTCGCCCGACCGCAGACCGTCATTGACGAATCAACCGGGTCAGGGGCATGAGGGGGGCCACGGCGTGGTTCGCCTCTACGGGTCGGTCCCACGCTGAGCTTGATCTTCGTTCCTCCCGCGTGGCGTTAAGCAAACTGGGCGGCCCTTGCGCCGCCCAGTTTGGCCCTGCACGGGCGTCCGCGCTCGAAATTTCAGAGCCGCTTCTTCGCCGTGCGTCGCGACCTCGCGCCCCATTGCAGCAACGGCTCGTCACGAGCCGCTTTTCACGCTAATCTGATCGACGCGAGCTTGGCTCCAAGAGACGCCAGCAAGAGAAGCGAGCAAGAGAAAGCCTAGGAGGAGAAGTTCGATGAGCATGAGCGTCGGTGTGCTCGACCACTACAACGTCTCGACCCGCAACCTGCGCGATACTGTGCGCTTCTACGAGGAGGTGCTCGGTTTGGTGAACGGGCCGAGGCCGCCATTCGACTTTCCCGGCGCCTGGCTTTACAGCGAAGGCCATCCAGTGCTGCATCTCAACGACATTTCGCCCACCGACAAGCCGCAGCGGCCGGATTCGGGCGTCATCGACCACATCGCCTTTGGCAGCCGCGGCTTCGACGCCATCAAGCAGCATCTGGCGCGCAAAGGCGTGCCGTTCCGCGTCAACGAGGTGCCGAACAGCTCGCGCCGACAGATTTTCGTT
>JBKOXY010000085.1:0-7811 GCA_046725125.1 Pseudomonadota bacterium
TTGTAACGAAGGCCGCGCACCGCTCGGCAACGTCATCATTTTGGCCGCCGAGGACGGCGCGGCCGATACCGTGGTGCCACGCCTAGAGGCCGCCGGCGCCGATCGTCAGCGCGTGCTCATCGTGAGCGGCGCAGTGCGCGACGATGCCGGCCACCGCGCGTTCAATCTCGCCGCAGACCTCGAACTACTCGAACAAAAAATACGCGAAACGGGAGACGTGCGGATGGTGGTGATCGATCCCATCAGCAGCTACCTCGGCGCACGCATCGACAGCCACGAGCACGATACCTCGCGGGGGGCGGCGGCCGTGCACGAGCTCGATCCACTGGCCAGACAAGTCGGCAAGAGCAGAGAGGTTCGCAGGTGCGGCGAGCCACTGAGTTTCGAAGCGGCCCATCTGGCTCGGCGATGCTGCGTTACCGTGAGCCGCTGTCCCGCCGACAATCCAGCGTATCGCCGGATCGACGAGCCGAACAACATCCGATTCCGATTCACCCGTCGGGTGTGCCATGAGTTCCCTCGATCCGATGATATAAGGCACTGACACCTAAATCTGCGCGAGAGCTGCTCAACACAGTGCGTCATCCGGGGAATGCGGGCTCAAAGGCAGGCCGGGAGGTACGCCCGGCACCACGCAAAGGAAACAGCCGCGCTACTCCGCCGCCAGCTTTTGGAGCGACGCCGTCATAGCGCCCCACAGCGACGATACATAAGCTCGGTGTATTCAGCCTCGCGCTCGGCAACCTCGGCCAAACGGGCGTGCTTTTCAGTAAGATGCGCGACTTTTGCGGGCCCGCGACGGTTCTCTTGTGCGACCGCGATCGCGTCCGCAAAAGCAAGAACCGTTGTTTCGTATGCGAACGACGGCGTTAGTAGTTGGCGCGGCGGCCGAAGCGGCCAATCAAGTATCCGATAGCGAGGGCGACAGCGGCAGCCGTGTACGGGCGCTCCTCGATGGCTGCACGCAGGAAGTCGTCGGCCTCGCTGGCACCTTCGCGGATGGCGTCCGCGGCGTTGGCCGCCGTCTCCTTCGCCTGTCCGTAGACATCCTGCAATGTGCCCTCCATCTGCCTGGCCTTGCCCTGGAGCTGCGTTTTTACATCGCCGGTCGCGCGTCCGAATCCCTCTTCCACTTGGCCGCCGAGGTTCTTGGCGTTACCGGTCAGGCGATCTTCATTCATGTGTTCCTCCTGAGAGTCACAGCTTCAACGGCCGGAGGGGACGTCGGTTCCCTGCCGTCGCCTAAAACACGAACGGTCGACTTTGATGAACCCAAAATCCTTACGCCGCTCGAGCAAGGTTGCGGCGGCCGTTCTGCTCGCCCTCGACCCGCGGCCTGTCGCGCCCAATCCATTCCATCCCGGCGCCGGCGGCGAGAACGCCGACGGCCAGCAGCGGAAGGAGCTTGCGCCAGCCGACGGCACGGCTGACCTGAATTGCACTACCGAGCACTTTCGGGTCGAGCCAAGTCGCGTTTCTGCGCCCCGCCAGGGCGAGCTCGGCGCGTTCCATCGTTCGGCGCCGCGACCAAAGACAGCAAATGAGCGCAATAATCGTAACCAGCAGGAAAAAGCCAGCGAGCGCCGCTGCTGCGCTCAGGGGATCGTACCGTTCGGCCAGCCAAATGAAAGCGACGAGGAGGATGAACGCGGCGGTCAAGATCGCGAACGTCGTGGCGAGGAGCGCCCAAATAAAGAGGCCGGAGCTCAGCCCGGTTTTAGCCTGAGCCTTAAGCTCCAGATATCTGCGCCACCCGCCCATTCAGCGGCTCTCCGGGGTCGCTAACGTGCCCACACGACCCCGAGCAGAAAGCCAAGTGCCAGCGTCAGGCCCAACGTCGTGTAGGGCCGTTTCTTCAGGGACTTGTCGATCGCGTTGGCCAGGTTGTCGCGGACTTCGCTGACCGCCTCGACTGCTTCCCTTCCCTTGTCCTGGGCGTCGGAGACGACGCTGCGGACCTGTGCACGTGCCGCCATGGCTCGATCCTTTCGTATGGAAATCATCTCCTGTAGAACCACATATGGACACGAAAGTTCCACGCTCGCGACGCGCAGCAGAGAATCCTCGCCATCGCGGATCGGCGCGTCAGTGGCGCACTAAATTGCCCTCGTTCGCCCAGCGTATTGATTGCGATCGCGGAGGCGGCCGAAAAGCCACCCGACAAGGAACGCCATGATGGCGGCTGCATAGGCGCTGCGTCCGGCCGCCACGTGGACGTAATGGTCGACGCCAGGGGCGGCGACCGGTGGTCGATCACCGGACGCGGAGATATTTCCAAGCGCGCGGCGCATCGCGTACACGCGCGTGAATTCCGCGCCCATCAGCACCAGTTGCGACGAGTAGTAGACCCAGATCAGCAGGACGACGAGGGAGGCCGCCGCGCCATACGTCGATTCGAGGCCTTGCTTGCCGATGTAGAGGCCGATGAGCAGCTTGCCGATCTCGAAGAGGGCGGCTGTGACGGCGGCGCCGAGCCAGACGTCGCGCCAGGCGACATAGGTGTCCGGCAGCCACTTGAACATCATGGCGAACAGAAGCGTGATCGTGCCGAAAGACAAGGCGCTGCCGAGCGCGTGCATTGCCACTTCCGATACGTAAGGGGCAATGTATTTACCGCCTGCAGCCAGCGCGGTCGTCAGCACCAGCGATACCAGCAGAAGAAATCCGAGCGAAAGCACAGCCGCAAGCGAGATCACATAGGTGCGAACAAAGTGCCAGATGCCGCTCGCCTTGGCAGGCTCGACCTCCCACACGGTATTGAGCGCATCCTTGAGCTGGACAACGAGGCCGAGCGCGGCAAACACCAAGGTGCCGACGCCGAGCACCGTTGCCAAGATCCCGTCCGTGGGTTTGCTGGCTCCAAGCAGCATCGCATTGACGGCCTGCGCCCCGGCCGGGCCGAGGAGGTCTTGCAGCTGCGCGCTGACCTCGCCGCGCGCGGCGTCCTGCCCAAATGTGAGCCCCGCGACCGCAACGGCGATGACGATGAGCGGCCCGAGAGAAAAGATCGAATAATACGCAAGCGCCGCGCCCAGCCGTGCCGCCTTGTGGTTCGACCAGCTCGCCGCCGTGTCTTTCAGAAGTGACCACATCGCAATCGCCGCGGGCGTCGTGCGGAGAAGTTATGTCCGGCGCCGTACCGCGCCAGCAACATCAAACCTTGAAGAACCGGTGGCCGCAGTCGCGATGATCTGCGCCAACACTTTCGCTCGCCGGGTTGGCGAGCGACAATTTCTGAGCGTTTGTGAGAAGCGCTCCAGCACGCCATCCTCGAAGGCGGCGACCACCGTTTCATGTACGTAACTCCTGCGGCAAATCGTCGGCGTGTTGGCGAGATCCTCGGCCACTGAGCTGACGGCCTCCAGTACCTGCTTGCGGCGTTGGCGGGGGCTCGCAGCAGGCTTGATGCGGGCAAGCGCTTCGAGCACGCTTGCCGATGCCAGCAGCGTACGAAAGTCCTTCAAGGAAATTTTGACGCCGGCGATCTCGCGCAAGAATGCGTTCACCTCCCGCGTGGTCACGCCGCGCACCGTGCCGCTCTCCGCCCGGTACTGAAGCAAGCGGCGTCCGGGCAATTGCCGCAGCAGGGTGATGACCCTTGCGAGGCGCGGCGCCGCGAATTCCTTGGTGACGATCTTTCCGCCGTTCGAGCGAAACCTCAGGCTGATCGCCTCGCCATAAATCGAGACATTCGATTTGAGCAACGTCGTCGCCCCGCGCGTGCCGTGCAGGCGCCTATAATCCTCGCCTCCAGGCCTTATGGCGCTGCACGCGACGAGCTCGATCACGGCCGCGCATGCAAACTCCCGAGTCTGTTGGTCCGCCGCAAGGTACTGGCCGATACTCCTTCGCACCTGCGGCAATGCATGCGCGAGCCGAGCGAGCCGGCGCGCCTTGCGGCTCTCGCGCACATCTTCCCATTGCGGGTGATATCGGTATTGCAGGCGCCCTGCGGCATCGCGTCCGACGGCCTGCAAATGTGCCGCCGGGTCGGCCGCATAGAGCACGTCCTGATAGGCCGGCGGCACGGCCAGGCGGGCGAGCCGCCGGACGATCCTTGGATTCTGGATGGGCTGCCGGTCGTTTCCGATATAGATCCAACCTCTGCCGGAGCGGCGACGTCGAATCGATAACGCATCGGTGGTGACGTATCGCAAGCCGAGCCGCTTCGCCAGCACGATGGCGTGCGGCGTCGCGCCGTTTCGGGATTTTCCGGTCAGGCGTCCGTGTCCGGTTTCTTTCGCTGCTGCATCAGTCACGCCGCATAGACCGAGTTCGGTATCTGCCGCAATTGAAACGCCGGCCGAACAGAATTAGTTCCTCTGCTCCAACAATTGCGGTCGCGACGCGCGTACGACTGCGTCCCGATGTCAGTAGTCCTGCGCGAAGCGCTCATATGCTTTCCGCACGGCCTCTTTGCCATACGCGCGCTCGAGGCGGCGAACGGTAAAGTGGCCTCGAGCCACCTCCTGGAAATGCTCGATGAACGCGTAATTCACGGCCGCGCCGCCGAGTGCACCGACGATGGGAATGGCTTGAGCCGCGAACTTCTGAGTGACCACCATTCCGAAGCGGGATGCGACCTGGGTGATAAAGCGCACGAGAATTGGTCCACCCTCCTCGATAACGCCGCGCTCCACCACAAATTGCGCGGCCTGCGTTACGCTTTTCGCCAGCATGCCGCGCACGGCAAAGTATCCGCTTTCGGACGCATCGCCCGAATCGGGCCGTCCGCCCAATGCAAAGACTTGCACGCACGAGAGCGCAGCTTCCGGATCGGAGAGGTCTTCGCCCTCGCTTCGCGCAATGTCCGCAATCGACCGCAGCATGATGATCGTCGAGACGGGAAGCTCGATGGGGAGCGTTGCCAAACCGAAGGCGCCGCCTGCAGCACCGGAGGCCGTCACCAAGGCTTTATGGAAGAGCTGCGATCCCGCGCGCGGTGCATGGGGCATGGTCCGCAGCGCGACCGCTAGCGCCATCTCGAGCGCCTTGGAGGTGGCGGTCGTGATCGCCTGCGAGGCGGAAGCGGGGAGCGCGTATCCAATGAGTTCGACCGGCTTGCCGACCATGTTGGTGAGCCGCGCGGCAAAGCCCGGATGTTCAAGCGAGGCAACAGCTCTTCGCAGGGCTGCCAGATCGTCTTCGGTCATGCCGGCAAAATCCAACATTGGTTGCGCTCCTCATCGGCCTGCGAGCGCGCGCTTGGCGGCGGCTTGGTGCAGGGAAGGGGCGTTGATCCGCCCACGGCGGTCACGCCAAGCCATACGGAGCCGTGGGGCTGCTGTTGAATGAGCCGCAATGCTCCTGCAAAACCCTTCACTTCGCGCGAATTGGAATCGAATGCGGGCGTAGAGAAGAAAAAGCCCGATCATCGTGAACACAAGCGAGCGAGCGACGAAACCAAATCGTCCCAGCGCTACGACCAGTCGCCGCTCCTTCGCTTCAAGTTCCAGCGGACGCCTGAACTCTCCCCAGACTCCAGCAATGCCGATGCCAAGACCGATCGCTGCTGTCGCCGCGCCGATCGCCCCGACGATCCATTGCCCGAACGGCTTGGCCACGACCCAAGCCGTCCAGTCATGCGCGATCTGATCGCTAGTGCCGCTGCGGTCGGAGCCCAACATCGTGTTCAATGCCACGGCGGCGAAGCCCACGTAGAACACGGCGGCAGCCCCATAGACGGCGCGGCGGATGAGCGCCTTGACGTCATGTCCGCAGTGATCGGCATCAAGCAAGGCCTGCGCCAACCGCCAGGCGGCAAAGCAAACGAGACCGGCGGCGACCACGGCAACGAGGACGTGGCCGAAGGGCTGCGCCAGCAGCGCGCGGAGCGCGTCTTTGGTATCGATCGCCTGGTGATGGGCCCCCATCGCCGCCAAGACCGCAAACGCTCCGAGAATCAAGAACACGATCCCCCGTGCCGCGTAGCCGATCCGCGCTACCCATTCAAACACTGGTCGCTCGCGCATGGTCCTGGCGGTCGTCGCTTGGTCTCCTACCGTCTCAACGGTTCTGCTGGACGCGCGTTCCGTCGCGCCTCCGCTGGACGCCGAGACAGGCACAGCAACCATGGGCCAGCGACCAATGCGACAGGCCCTCGACCGCGACGGAACTTGCGCTTCTCGCTGGCATTAAACCGATACTGGGGGTCCGCCCCGGTGGGCTTGACGCGAACCGCTCAGCGAGCTTGAGTTTTCTGCGGGCGGCTGCGATGTCGCTCCGCCAAAGTCCTCTCAAGACGATGTATGACAAAACGATTCAAGCTGCATGACCGTGTAAGCTGGAACTCGGAGGCCGGCAGGGTCAGCGGGAGAATCGTCAAGGTGCATACAAAGGACGTGAATTACAAAGGATACGTCCATCACGCCAGCAAGGACGAGCCCCAGTACGAAATCAAAAGCGACAAGACCGACCATGTCGCCCTGCACAAGGGGACCGCCTTGAGGCTCATGCGTCGCTAGTCGACGACCCGGGACAGATGGCACACCCGTTCTTCACCATCGGACATTCAACCCGGCCGGTGGAGGAGTTCGTCGACCTGCTCAAGGGAGCGCAGGTCGGATGCGTGGTCGATGTCCGCACCGTCCCGCGCTCGCGCACCAATCCGCAATACAATCGCGATGTCCTTCCCGAAACGCTGGCCCGATTCCAGATCGGATACGAGCACATCGCCGCGCTCGGCGGCTTGCGCGCGAGGACGCAAGAGGTTGCGCCGGAGGTGAACGCGTTCTGGCAAAACCAGAGCTTTCACAACTATGCCGACTACGCGCTCACCCCGCCGTTCCATGACGGTCTCGCGCGGCTGCGCGCGCTCGGACATCAACGGCGCTGCGCGATCATGTGCGCGGAAGCGGTGTGGTGGCGATGTCATCGCCGCATCATTGCGGACTACCTGATCGCCGCCGGCGAGACCGTGTTCCACATTCTCGGCAAGGATCGCATCGAACCGGCGCGCATGACCGATGCCGCCAAGCCGCGTCCGGGCGGTTCGCTAAGGTACGCCGCAGCAGCCGCCCGCTGAACTCAGCTTGGATTTGACCCTTTGAGTTTGGTCGGAGCGCCGAGATTTGAACTCGGGACCCCCAGTCCCCCAGACTGGTGCGCTAACCGGGCTGCGCTACGCTCCGACCGAGGCCGAGACTATAAATTTGAGTGGGGCCGGTCGCAACAAGTTCAAAGCTGTAGAATTTCGCGATTGTACCTTACAGCGGTGCCCTTAAATTCATGCGCTCGCGAAAGGGAGGGCAGACATCATGTTCACGATCATCGCATGCTTTGCTGTAGTCGCTATTGCCGTGTGGACAGACCGGCAATCGGACAAAGAGTTGGTCGGAAGGCCGTCTGTGTTCGATGACGATCTCGTTCGCCAGAGCGTTGTTTTCGTCCGGCGAGACTTGAGATTGATCGCATGGGTGCTCGCTGCGATCCTTATCGTGCTCGGGATCATTGCTGACAGGATACATTGACCAATTCAATGATCGGACAATGCGTTTGGTCCCTCGGGGCCAAAATGCGATCGATGACGGCGCGTGATTGTCGGAGGCGTAGCGCAGCCCGATTAACGCATATCCAAATAAATATCTTTCCAGCGGGGGGCTGGAGCAGCTGAAGAAAGCAATGTCACGTCGTGCACCACCGCCCGCGCTGGATTACGCAGGGTCGGGTCGCGACATCCAGCGAATGAGCGGCATCGCCGGTAGCACCCAGCCGAGCCCCGCGACCACGTAGTAGATCACCTCGATCACGCCGTTGGCCTTGACCAGCGGCGATTGCGCCAATGCCATCGCGAGGAGCGCCCACGTCGCCAC
>JBKOXY010000137.1:0-1784 GCA_046725125.1 Pseudomonadota bacterium
CTTGTCGGAAGACCTGAATACTCAAGTCGGCACGTTTGCACTGTTGCCGCAAATTGTGCGGGAAGTGAAGGTCCCGGTCATTGCTGCTGGCGGCATCGCGGACGCAAAGGGCGTTGCGGCCGCTATGGCGCTTGGCGCAGCAGGCGTACAGATCGGGACGACTTATCTGCTCTGTCCTGAAGCCACGACCAACGCCGTGCACCGCTCCGCGCTAAAAAGTGAGGTTGCCCGCCATACGGCGCTCACGAACCTCTTCACAGGGCGCCCGGCCCGCGGGATCGTGAACCGCCTCATAAGAGAACTTGGCCCGACCAGCCCCGCAACGCCCGCTTTCCCCTTAGCGGCTGCTGCCATCGCCCCCTTACGTGCCAAAGCGGAAAGCCAAGGCTCCGGTGATTTCTCGCCTCTGTGGTCTGGCCAGAATGCCGGCGGTTGCAAGCAGGTGCCAGCCGCCGATCTGACACGAGAATTGGCCGCTGATCTCTAGCGGCTGGCCGCCGTACCGAAATGCGCGCCAACTTGACTCATGCGCTATGAGCTTTAGACTTCAAGTGCCCTAGTGCTCTGTCACAGCTTGATTTTCGGGTAGACCGAAGCGAGTTTGCAGCGGGCGTCGTCGATTTTCATCTGCCAGTCGACGCCGCGTTGGGTGCTATTGGCGTCCGATGACCAAGCCTTGGTCTCGGCTCGTAGCGTCCGCGCATCGCCGAAGCGGCGACCGGCCACGCACTGCCGCGTGAGCGAGCTGAGTTCGTTCTCGGCGATGTTCAGCCAGCTACCGTGCTTGGGCGTGTAGCAGAAGTCGATGCGGCGGACCAACTGACGCGCCCGGGCGGGTGTGAAGCTCTCGTAGAAGGCACCCTTCGTGTGCGTGTTCAAGTTGTCGCAGACGACGATTACTCGCTCGGCGCGGGCGTAACGGCCTTCCATCAACGAGGCCATTTCAAGTGCCCAGTCGACCTTGGTCTTCGTCTCGCGGACGGCCACCTCGCGCCAGCCCGCCAACGGCTCGGCAAACATGAAGATGTTCGCCGTCCCGGCGCGCTCGTATTCGTAGTCGACGCGCTTGGCGTGTCGGCGAGTGGCAGGGATCGGCACGCGCGTCTCCTTCAGCAATTGAACCGGCTGTTCGTCCATGCACAGGACCGGGCGCTGGGGGTTATACGGCTTCGCGTAGGTCTCCAGCACTTCTTCCATGTGGGCCACGAACTCACCGTCGGCCTCGGGCGGGATGACCCAGTACTCGATCTTGCGGTTGGTCATGCCGTTTTTTTCAGCGTCCGCCGCACCGTCTCGTAACTGACGGACTCCACGATCCCCAACTCCACCACCTTCCGCGCCAGCAGGCGAAGCGTCCAGTTGGCATAGCCTGAGGGAGGCGACCCGAGGCGCGTCGCGATGATCCGGGCTTCCTGCTCGCCACTGAGCAGTTTTTCCACCGGAGCCAACTCCCGCTTGACGCCCTCCAACGTCTCACGGAAGCCGCACTCCACGAGGCGCTGGCGGACCTTCTCGACGGTTCGCGTTCGGCACCCGAATGCCTCGGCGATCCGTTCGTCGGTCCAGTTCGGGCCGTCCGCATCGGCCTTGGACAAGATCTGAGCACGCCGCACCTTCTGGCTCGTCCCCTTGAACTTCTTGATCACGGCCGCCAGCTCATCCCGTTCCTGATCCGTCAGCCGGACGATGTACTTCTTGTTCATGCGGGGCCTCCTTGTTGCCCGCATCATCTCCGAGTCGGGACAAGCGACCAACCCGAATTCCTAGCTGTGACAGAGCACTAG
>JBKOXY010000144.1:0-4248 GCA_046725125.1 Pseudomonadota bacterium
CATCCTCATCCGTCATTCGCTTGCCGGCAGCATGGTGCGCAGCCGATCGGCTGACGCCGACAATTCCGCGAGCGCGGCCTGGCGCGCCTTCTCCTTGAATCGTCCGATCAGGCCCGAGATCGCGAGCGCGCCGCGGAACTCACCGGCGAGGTCGAAGACGGGGACTGCGACGGCGGCCACTTGCGGGTCGCGCTCGCCCAGAGATACGTCATAACCGCGTTGTTGCACCGCCTTTGCCCTCGGGCCTTTGGCATCGGAGAAGGCGAGCAGCACATGGGCGCTGGCGCCGGCGTTGAGCGGCAACTCGGTACCCTCGTCGAGGTGGTGACGCGCCGATTGCGGTGAATTGTGCCGAAACAGGCACACGCGCGACTCTCCCTCGCGGATATAGAACGAGGCCGTCTCTCCGGTGGCTTCGACCAGCCGGCGCAGCTCGGGCCTGATCGCCTCGCCGAGATTGAATCCGGCCCGGTAGATCGATCCCAATCGCCACAGCGCCGGGCCGAGCCGGAACGCGCCGCGCTCCTCGCGAATGAGATAGCCGAGCCGCTCCAGCGAGCCGGCGAGGCGCAAGATCGTGCTCTTGTAGAAGCCCGTTGCCGACGCGATCTCGCCGAGCGTCATCGTCGGCTTGTCGGAATGGAACGCGTTGAGCACGGCGAGCGCGCGTTCGACCGCCTCGACCTTGTCCTTGCTCATTCGATCTCCCCGCTTTCGCGGTTGCCCGATGCGGAATTCATACTAGAACGCAGTTGCGCTGTACAGAATGTTGTGATAGACAGAAAGATATTCTGCTAGACAGAACGGCGGAGCGCAGGGAATGGCCGGACTTCTCGCGGGAACGCGGGTGCTCGATCTGACCAACGTGCTCGCCGGGCCGTTCTGCTGCTATCAACTGGCGCAGCTCGGCGCCGAGGTGATCAAGGTCGAGGTGCCGGGGTCAGGCGACCTCGCGCGCCAACTCGGCGCCGATCCCGAGCTCAATCGCCGCGGCATGGGGGCCTCCTTCCTCGCGCAAAACGCGGGAAAGCGCTCGATCACCCTCAATTTGAAATCACCCAAGGGCCGCGACGCGTTCTCTCGGCTGGTCGCCACCGCCGACGTCGTGGTCGAAAATTTTCGTCCCGGCGTGATGGCGCGGCTCGGGCTCGGCTACGCCGCGCTCAAAGCCGTCAAGGACGACATCATCTACTGCGCGATCTCCGGCTTCGGCCAGGACGGACCGCTGAGGTTCAATCCCGCCTACGATCAGATCATCCAGGGGCTGAGCGGGGTGATGAGCGTCACCGGCGACGCGCAATCGGCGCCATTGCGGGTCGGCTATCCGGTCGCCGATACGATGGGCGGCATGACCGCCGCGTTCGCCATTGCCGCGGCGCTCGTCCGCCGCGAGCGGACGGGGGAGGGGGAATTCATCGACGTCTCCATGTTGGAAGCCTCGCTCGTGGCCATGGGCTGGGCGGTTTCCAATTGGCTGATCGCGGGCGTGAAACCCGAGCCCATGGGCAACGAGAACATGACGGCGAGCCCCTCGGGCACGTTCCGGACCGGCAAGGGGCTGCTCAACATCGCCGCGAACAAGCAGGAACAGTTCGAGACCTTGTGCCGCTTGATCGGCCGCGATGAGCTCATCGCCGATCCGCGCTTCGCCGGCCGCGAGGATCGCAAGCGGCGCCGCTTCGAGTTGAAGGCTGAAATCGAGCGGGCGCTCGCGGCGCGATCGGCGCAGGAATTGTCGGCGCTCCTCAACAAGAACGGCGTGCCGGCAGGCGAGGTCCTCGATGTGCCCTCCGTGCTTGCGCATCCGCAGGTCGTCGAGCGCGGACTGCTCAAGACCTTCGACTGCGTGCCCGCCGTCGATCGTCCGATGGAGGTCGTGCGATCAGGCTTCCGCCTGGCGAGCGGCGATCCAGAACCGGCATCGCCGCCGCCGGCGCTCGGTGCCGATACTGATCATTTGCTGGCCGAACTTGGATTTTCTAAGCGCGAGATCGACGAGCTCGCGCGCGAAGGTGCCATATGAGCAGCAACGTGCCCGCGACCCACAACACCATGACCCCAGAGGATTGGTGGTCGACTGCGATCATCGACATGAAGCCGGGGATGATCCGCTATCGCGGCTACGCAATCGAGGAGCTGATCGGCCGCATCAGCTTCGCCGAGATGGTCTATCTCATGACGCGCGGCGAGCTTCCCGATCCGGCGGCGGCCAAGTTGCTCGAAGCCGCGCTGGTGGCGGCGGTGGACCACGGCCCGCAGGCGCCGTCGATCGCGGCGGCCAGAATGGCGATCACCTGCGGGGTCGGCATCAACAATGCCATGGCCTCGGCCATCAATATACTCGGCGATGTGCATGGCGGCGCCGGCGAGCAATGCGTCACGCTTTATAATGCCATCGCCGCGCGCATGGGCAGCGGTCCGGGCAGCAAAGCGCGGCTGGCGCAAGCCGTCAGCGCTGAAATCAAGGCGCTGGTCGAGGCGGGCACCCGCCACGTTCCCGGTTTCGGGCACCGCTTTCATCCCCGCGATCCGCGTGCGCCGCGCTTGCTCGAGCTGGTCGACGCCGCCGCCGCCGCCGGCGCGGTGAGCGGACGCTTCGCCGCCATCGGCCGCGCGATCGAGGCGCAGATTGCGGCCGAGAAGGGACGACCGGTCCCGATGAATATCGATGGCGCGACTGGCGTGGTCTTCGCGGAGCTCGGCTTTGCGCCAGCCCTCTGCCGGGGACTATTCGTATTGTCGCGCTCGGTTGGCGCATTGGCCCACGCTTTCGAGGAGATGCAGTCGGGCGAGCGCAACAAAGGACCAATCCCCCGCCATCTCATTTGGACCTATACTGGCCCGCCTGCGCGCAAGCTTGCCGGGGCGTAGCGGCTCGACTTCGACCACGTCTCCTGCTTTCGTAACCCGCGGGAGCAAGGCGCCGGAGAGCGTCGATCAAGCATCTCTAGGAAAGGAAACGCCATGCCGACCCGCCGTGACCTTCTGCGTAGCGCTGCGCTCGTCCCTGCCGCCGCCTTGCCGCTCTCACTCGCGACCATCGACGCCGCTCTCGCCCAGGCGGTTGATCTGCTCAAACTGTTCGTCCCGGCGGCGCCCGGCGGCGGTTGGGATCAGACGGCGCGCACCATCGAGCAGGTGCTGCGCGCAACCGGCGCCGTGAAGGGCGTGCAGATCACTAATGTGGGAGGCGCGGGCGGCGCGGTTGGGCTTCCGCAATTCTTGAATCAATGGAAGGGGCAGGGCAATGCGCTGATGGTGGCGGGCATGGTGATGGTCGGCGCGATCATCGCCAACAAGAGCCCGGTCAAGCTCGCGCAGGCGACCCCGATTGCCCGCCTGACCGGCGAGTTTCTGGCGCTGGTGGTTCCGGCACAATCGCCCTTCAGGAGCGCGAAGGACTTTGCGGCCGCGCTCAAAGCCGATCCCGCCAAGGTTCCCGTTGCCGGCGGTTCGGCCGGCGGCTCGGACCACATCCTCATCGGCATGATCGCCAAGGCGCTCGGCGTCGCGCCCACGAAGGTCAGCTACGTCGCTTTCGCCGGCGGCGGGCCGGCGACCGCGGCGCTGCTCGGCAACCAGGTGGCGGCCGGTATCTCGGGCTATGGCGAGTTCGCAGAGCAGGTGAAAGCCGGGAAGCTGCGCGTGATCGCCATATCGTCGGATAAACGCCAGGAAGACATCGCGGCGCCGACGCTCAAAGAAGAAGGTATCAACGTGGAGCTGTTCAACTGGCGGGGCGTATTCGCGCCTCCCGGCGTCAACGACACGCAACGCAAGGCGATGATTGCGCTGATGGAAAAGATGACGGCAACGCCGCAATGGGCCGAGGCCTGCAAGACGCGGGACTGGACGCAAATCACGCTTCTGGGCGACGATTACAAAGCCTTCCTCGACGTTGAGACGGCGCGGATCGAAGGCATCCTCAAAGAGCTCGGGCTTGCATGACATGACCAGCGGCTCTCCCGAAAACCCCAGCACGCGCCCGCGGCCCGCCATCGGCGAAACGATCATCGGCGCCGGCGTGCTCGTGCTGGCGATCGTCATGTTCTGGCAGGCGATGTCGATCCCGGTATCACCCCTCTACGCCAAGGTCGGGCCGACCGTCGTTCCGCTGATGACGGCGGCTGCTCTGGGATTGCTCGGCGTCCTCCTTCTCATCGATGCCTGGCAAGGCGGCTGGCAACCCGAGGAGGAGAAAATCGTCACGCCGGACCGAGCAGCGCTCCTCTGGATCACTGCCGGGCT
>JBKOXY010000352.1:0-5225 GCA_046725125.1 Pseudomonadota bacterium
GTGACCGGCACGCCGGCGGGCGGCAGCCCGGATTTTGTCAGCCGGTTGCTCGCGGAAAGGCTCAGCGAACGGCTCGGCCAAGCCGTGGTGGTCGAAAATTCAGCGACAACCGGCGTGGCGGCCTGGAACGCCGTCGCAAAATCGCAGCCGGACGGCTATGTCGTCAGCATGTTGACCGGGGCCTTTTCCGCGCGCGCCGCAGTCGCCAAGGCGCTACCCTATCATCCGATCAAGGATTTCGCCTTCATCACGCTGATCTCCGGCTATCCGATGGTGGTTGCGGCCGCCCTGAATTCGCCGCTCAAGTCCTTTCCTGATCTCATCGCCCGCGCCAAGGCCGCCCCATTCGACGTGACCTATGGAATGAACCTGCCCGGCAGCGTGCACCACCTGACGGGCGAACTGATCAATGTCGAAGCCGGCATTTCGCTGCGCGGCATTCCTTACCGGGGCAATACCCAGATGGTGCAAGACCTGTTGGGCGGCCGGCTCGACGTCATGATCGAAACCGGCACCATCGCATTCGCACAGATCAATGGTGGCACGTTGCGCGGACTGGCAGTGTCCTCTCGCAAGCGCTTTGTGCTCGAGCCCGATATCCCGGCCATCGCCGAGACGCTGCCCGGCTTCGAGGTCATGTCCTGGCTCGGCCTTGCCGCGCCTGGCGGCACCCCGCGTCCCATCATCGACCGGCTCAATTGGGAGGTCGGCGAAATCCTCAAGCTGCCGGACATTCGTGACAAGCTTGCGATCGTCGGCAACATCTCGATGCCGTCCACGCCCGAGCAGATGCAGGACTACATCGAGCGTGACGCGGCCCGCTGGAGCCGCGTCGTGGACATCAAGGGCATCGAGAAATATTGAGCTGTCCGCACGTCACCTCTGATCGACGTTTGTCAATGCGAGTGCATGTGCGACCGTCCGAACCTCGCTCGCGCCTTCTCCGCGTTGGCGGGGTCGGCGCGAACCGTGATCTCGAGCGCGCCATCGTCGCGCAGCGCCTTGGTCATGACTTCGGTGTGGCGATGCAGCCAGCTCAAGCCGGCACCATCGGCCGCATCGAGGACGAGGTCGAGCATCACCCGCCGCGCGGCGAGCCGCCGCTCGATCTCAACGGCGAGGTCGTCGAGCCCCTCCCCGCTTCGCGCCGAGACCAGCACCGGATGCCGCCCGGCGGGCTGGCGTTGGACGCGATTGCGCACGCGCGCGCGGGCATCGCGATCGAGCCGATCGATCTTGTTCCAAACCTCGATCAGCTGCGCGCCGTCCCGAACTGGGATGCCGAGTTGGGACAAGACCTCTTCGACGTCGAGCGACTGCGCTTCGGCGTCCTCGTGCGACACGTCGCACACGTGCAGGATCAGGTCGGCTTCGATGACCTCTTCGAGGGTCGCGCGAAACGCCGCCACCAACATGGTCGGCAGATCCGAGATGAATCCGACGGTGTCGGAGAGGATGATGCGCAATCCCTTCGGCAGATCGACCGCCCGCAAGGTTGGGTCGAGCGTCGCGAACAGCATGTCGGCGGAAAGCACGCTGGCCTGGCTCAAGCGATTGAACAGGGTTGATTTGCCGGCGTTGGTGTAGCCCACCAGCGCCGCGATCGGATACGGCACGCGCTTGCGGCTGTCGCGGTGGAGCTTGCGCGTGCGCTTGACCTTGTCCAATTCCGCCTCGATGCGGGCGATGCGCTCCTCGATCATGCGCCGATCCGTTTCGATCTGGGTCTCACCGGGTCCGCCAAGGAAACCGAAGCCGCCACGTTGGCGTTCAAGATGCGTCCAGGAGCGCACCAGCCTGCTCTTCTGGTAAGTCAGATGGGCAAGCTCGACCTGCAGCGCGCCTTCGCGGGTGCGGGCGCGGCGGCCGAAAATTTCCAAGATCAACCCCGTGCGGTCGAGCACCTTGGCGTCCCAGGCCTTTTCAAGATTGCGCTGCTGCACCGGCGAGAGCGCGCAATCCATCACCACGATTCCCGCGTCGTCGGTTTTGACGAGGCCGGCGATCTCTTCGACCTTGCCCTTGCCGATGAAAGTCGCCGGGCGGATCTCGCCGAGAGGCACGATGCCGGACGAGACCACGTTGAGATCAATCGCACGAGCGAGCCCAACCGCCTCGTCGAGTCTCGCGTCGGGCGAGCGCAACGCGGCTTTGGCGCGCGCGTCTGCGGCCGCCGGCGACCGGGAGCGCAGGTGCGGTTCGATCACGAGCGCGCGGCCGGTTTCCGAGCCCTGCCGCGGGCTCAGTCGGTTGCTGTGGCTATCGAACCGGCGCGGTTCCAATCAAACCTTTTCTGCGACCGGCGCCTCCTCGGCACCTTCGAACAGTTGGATCGGATGACCCGGCATGATGGTCGAGATGGCGTGCTTGTAGACGAGCTGCGAATGCCCGTCGCGTCGCAGTAACACGCAGAAATTATCGAACCAGGTGACCACGCCCTGCAGCTTCACCCCGTTCACCAGGAAGATCGTGAGCGGGGTCTTATTCTTGCGGACGTGATTAAGGAAGGTATCTTGGAGATTTTGTGAGCGGTCTGCCGCCATTGTCGTTGTTCCATTTTCTCGCTCGCAGGCCCCTTCCCGCGAGACTTATTGCCAAGTCGCTGTGCCCATACTAGCCGTGCGCACTCAAACAGGACCCGGACCCCGCCATTACAGGCCACGCCTGCGGACGGCGCAAGCACAAGTTGGGGGCAGAGGGTGTCTCGGTAGGGCAACTCGGTCCATTCAAGTCCACTCGGCGTGGCGGTGGAACTCGGCCCGTAGCGCGGTTGCAACCGATCCCGGCGCTCCATTGCCCACCGGGCGGTCGTCGATGCGAACAACCGGCATGACGATCTGGCTGGCGGACGTCAGGAAGGCTTCGCGCGCGCCATAGGCCTCTTCGACCGTAAAGGGCCGTTCCTCGAACTCCAGCCCCTGGGCCCGGATCACGTCGATCAGCACGGTTCTGGTGATGCCGCGTAAAATTCCGTTATCGGCCGGCCGGGTTACGACCTTCCCGCCCCTGGTAACGATCCAAGCATTGCTCGACGAGCCCTCGGTCACATGGCCCGCGCGGTCGACGAACCACGCCTCCTTGGCGCCGTTCTCGCGCGCCGCTTGCTTCGCCAGCACATTGGGCAGCAGCGAGATCGACTTGATATCGACACGCTGCCAACGATTGTCGGGCACGGTGATAACGGCAATGCCGTCGGCGGCGATGCGCTCATTGCCCGCAACATCAATGCCGTGAGCGGTGACCACGACGCTCGGGCGGGTGCCCGGCGGCGGAAAGCCATGGTCGCGGCGCGCCACCCCGCGCGTGATCTGCAGGTAGATGAGGCCGTCGCGCACGCGGTTCCGCCGCATGCATTCGCGCATCACAATCGCGAGCGCGGCCTCCGACATCGGCATCTCGATGCGAAGCTCATGGAGCGAGCGCTGGAGGCGTGCCAAGTGGCGCCGCTGGTCGATGACGCAGCCGCCCCTCACCTCGCAGACTTCGTAGACGCCGTCCGAGAACTGGTAGCCACGATCCTCGACATGGACGGTGGCTGCCCGCTGCGGCAGATAACGACCGTTCACATAAGCGATGCGTGACATCAGAGATCGGGCGGCGAAGGATGAAGGACAGAGAATGGATGACGCATCGCTGCTCGCCTCGATCCTGCGTCGTCAGTCTATGCCGAGCGCCTTGAGCTTGCGGTGCAGAGCCGAGCGCTCCATGCCGACGAATTCGGCCGTGCGGGAAATGTTGCCGCCGAACCGGCTGATCTGGGCGACCAAATATTCGCGCTCGAACACCTCGCGGGCGTCGCGCAACGGCAACCCCATGAGATGCTCGCCGCCGTCGCTGCCAGGCATGGAGGGAACCATGGAGCCCACGTCCTGCGGCAACATGTCGGCGTTGATCACCGCCTCCGGGTCGCCGCCGGCGAGGATCATCAGCCGCTCCACGTTATTGCGCAGCTGGCGCACATTGCCCGGCCAGTCATGCGATTGCAGCACGGCCATGGCGTCATCGCCGATCAGCCGCTTGGGCAGGCCGGTGGCCTGCGAGATCTGGTCCATGAAATATTCGATGAGGTTGGGAATGTCCTCGCGGCGCTCGGCCAGTGGCGGCACGCGGATCGGCACGACCGAAAGGCGGTGGTAGAGATCTTCGCGGAACTTGCCGGCGGCGATCTCAGCTTCGATGTTGCGGCCGGTCGACGAGATGATGCGCACGTCGACCTGGACCTTGTTGGTGCCGCCGACGCGCTGGAACGTCTGCTCGACCAGGACCCGCAAGATCTTGTTCTGGGTCTCCCGCGGCATGTCGGCGATCTCGTCGATGAACAGCGTGCCGCCATGCGCCTCTTCCAGCGCGCCGACCTTGCGCCCCCCGTTTGTCGGCTGTTCCACGCCGAACAGCTCGATCTCCATCCGGTCCGGCATCATCGCCGCCGCATTGATCACAATGAACGGACCATTGACCCGGGTCGAATGGCTGTGGATCGCGCGCGCCGTCAGTTCCTTGCCGGCGCCTGCGGGCCCAACAATCAAAATGCGGCTGTTGGTGGGAGAAATTTTTTCGACCGTTTGGCGCAGCTGGTTCATCGAGGACGACTTGCCGACCAGTGTCGAGGGCGCCAACTGCTTGAGCGCCTTCACCTCGCGCTTGAGTCGCGAGGTCTCGAGCGCGCGCTGCGTGACCAGCACCAGCCGGTCGGCCTTGAAGGGCTTCTCGATGAAGTCGTAGGCACCCTGCTTGATCGCGGCGACCGCGGTTTCGATGTTGCCGTGCCCCGAAATCATCACGATCGGCAGTTCGGGATGCTGTGCCTTCATCGCGTCGAGCAGCTGCAGGCCGTCGAGCCGGCTGCCTTGGAGCCAGATGTCGAGGAAGACCAGATTGGGCCTGCGGCTGGCAACATGGGCCAGCGCGTCGTCGCTGTCGCGCGCGGAGCGCGTGATAAAGCCTTCGTCCTGCAGGATGCCGGAAACCAGTTCCCGGATATCCGCTTCGTCGTCGACGATAAGGATGTCATCAGCCATGGCTTAAGCGTTCGTTGCAAGTTGAGGGGTCTGAGGTTGAGACGCGGGATGGGCCTCGCTCGAGCTCGCGGTTTCCGCAGCAAAGCGCAGCCGCATCCATGCACCGCGCTGGCCGGGGATCTTATCGGCGGCATCGCGGAGCTCGATGCGTCCGCCGTGCTCTTCCAGGATGCGGCCGACGATGGCCAGACCGAGCCCGGTGCCCTT
>JBKOXY010000356.1:0-3748 GCA_046725125.1 Pseudomonadota bacterium
GCCTGGCCGATGCCCTGCGCGATCGCGCCATGGGTCTGGCCGTGCAGGATGCGGGGATTGATGGCGCGGCCGACGTCGTCGACGGCGGCATATCCGACGATCTCGACCGTCCCCAATTCGAGATCGACCTCGACCTCGCAGACATGGCTGCCGTAAGGGCATCCCCCGACCGTAACGGTCTCGTCGCTTTCCGCCGCCAGCTGTCCCGCCAATTCACCGGGCAAATCGTCGCGGCGAAGCGCCTCGCGCGCCACGTCGAATATGCCGATGGCGCGGTCGGTGCCTTTGACGATGAAATTGCCGGCGGAAAATTCGATGTCGTGCTCGGCGGCTTCGAGCACGTGGGCGGCGATGCGCTTGCCCCGCGCGATCAGCGCATCCGACGCCTTGCCGATGACGATGCCCGCGAGCCGCATCGATCGGCCGGAATGGGATCCGCCGCCGATGGGGACGATGTCGGTATCGCCCTGGATCAAATTCACGCAATCGAAGGGGACGCCAAGCCAATCCGTGATGAGCTGTGCGAAGCTCGTGCGGTGTCCTTGTCCGCTCGACAGGGTTCCGATCGCCACGTCGACACGGCCTTCGGGGAACACCGTGACCTTCGCCCATTCCCGCGGTGCCCCGGTGGTGAACTCGATGTAATTGGCGATCCCGATGCCGCGGCGTTTTCCGCTGCGGGCCGCGGCGCGGCGCCGCTCGGGAAAACCGTCCCAGCGTCCGAGCGCGAGCGCCGAAGTCATGGCGCACGCGTAGTGGCCGCTGTCGTAGGTCAGACCGAGCGGATTGGTGTAGGGCATCGCGTCGGCGCGGACGAGGTTGCGCCGCCGCAGCGCGACGCGGTCGAAACCGTGCGTCGCCGCGGCCAGATCGATCAGGCGCTCCATCACGAACATTACTTCGGCGCGCCCCGCGCTGCGATAGGGGTTGGTGGGCGGCGTGTTGCTCATGACCGCCCGCGCGCGCACCCATGCCGCCGGGATGTGGTAGACGCTTGACATCACCGAGACGCCCTTCGTCAGCGGCACGAACGACACGGTGTGCGCGCCGACATTGCTGATATTCGAGCTGCGCAGCGCGAGAAAGCGGCCGTCGGCGTCGAGCGCAAGTTCGGCTTCGACGAAGAGATCGCGTCCCTGATAGTCGCTGAGAAAGGCCTCGTGGCGCTCGCACGTCCATTTGACCGGGCGGCCGATGCGCCGCGACGCCCAGGCCACCAATGCGAATTCGGGATAGAACGCGTTGCGCGTGCCGAAATTGCCGCCGACGTCGCCGGAGATGACGCGAATGTGGTCCATCGGGACGTCGAGAACGCTGGCGAGCTCGTGCTTCTGTCGAACGACGCCGCCGCTGCCGGCGTAGAGCGTGGTGCGGCCCGTTGCCGGATCGTGGCTGCCAACGGCCGCGCGCGGCTCGAGCGGCACGCCGGTGACGCGCTGCACCCAGGTTTGCAACGTCACGATACGGGCGGCGCGCTCGAATGCGCGCACGGTGGCGGCGGCGTCGCCGGCCTCGGCATCGACGCAGACGTTCGACCTCGCCTCGTCCCAAACCAACGGGGCGCCCGGCGCGATGGCCTTGCTCGTGTCGGTGACCGCGGGCAGCGGCTCGAAATCGACCGCGACGCGTTCGGCGGCATCCTTCGCGGCGGTGAGACTGTCGGCCACCACCATCGCCACGGCCTCGCCGGCAAAGCGCGCCTTGTCGTTCGGAAGCACGCGATGGGGGGAGAGGAACTTGTCGGACGCATCGCGCTTGCCGAGCGCGATATCGGGCGGGCCGATGATCGGCCGGTGCGGGATCGGTTTGAGACCGTCTTTGATCGCGTCTGCGCCCGTGAAGACGGCGATCGCGCCGGGCACCGCCATGGCGGCGGCCGCATCGATGCCGCAAATGCGGGCATGGGCATGCGGCGAGCGCACCATCACGGCGTAGGCTTGGCCGGGCAGGTTGACGTCGTCGCTGAAGCGGCCTTGCCCGGTGATCAGCTCCGCATCTTCCTTGCGGGCGACGGGCTCCCCGATGAGGGCTGCGCGTTTCGTCATCGTTTCCCCCCTGCTACGATAGTAGTGATTGCGCTTGGCGCGGCAATAATTGGCAGAAGGATTTCCATGCACGCTTCCGAGACGCCCGAGCAGCCACCCCAAGCGGAGCCGGCGCTGCGCGCCATTGCGATGCCCGCCGACGCCAATCCGCATGGCGACATCTTTGGGGGATGGCTGTTGTCGGAGATGGATCTCGCTGGCGGCACCGCTGCAACCCGCCGCGCCAAGGGCCGCACCGCGACCGTGGCGATCACCGCCATGACCTTTCGTCGTCCGGTTTTCATCGGCGACCAGGTGACCTGCTATGCCGAAATCATCAAGGTCGGGACAACCTCGATCACAGTGAAAGTGGAGAGCTGGGTGCGGCGCGGCACCGGCGAGGAGCAGATCGCGGTCACCGAGGGCATTTTCACGTATGTCGCCGTCGGCGAGGATCGCCGGCCCCGCCCGGTACCGGCCGAAGGTTGACCGGGTCATCCGGTGGCAGATGATCGAGATGCAAAGCTAATGTTGCGCTTTAGACCCGTAGCCCGGATGAGCGAAGGGATATCCGGGCTCTGCCACCTCCGATGATGCCCGCCTCTCGCGATAGCCCCAATATACGTCCAGGCATGATGTCCCGGGATTTCGCTTCGCTCATCCGGGCTTCTGCTACTGCGCCATCACGCTTGCCAAAATGGCTTGTTTACCTCGCGCCATCGATCTGCCGACGAAAGGCCCATGTCCCGCAACTCGATGTCATTCAGTGTGGCGAGAAATGCGCGTTCCCTCCTTCTCGCGTCCCATTCGGCAAGCAGCGCTGCACATCGTTTCAGAGACGCCGACGCCAACGCGCGTCCGCGGTTCACCTTTGTCTTCACCCAAGCTGCGGTTTTCGCGGTGCAATCGCGCGGTGATTCGTTTCGATGACCGGATGCCGCTCGTGCCATGTCCGCGGATGTCATGATTCTTGCTCCTGTGCTTTGCGAATACCGATCCTCGGATCGCTTGACCGCACGGTGCCTCATCACATCCGCCGCGACACTCCGCTTATTGCTGTCGATTTCGAAATACTTGTCGCTGTCTGAGCCGGACGCGGGATTGCGCCCGCCTCCTCCCTGCGGACGCCTCCATCCGCTGCAATCGCTGGACAATTCGCCCTCCCTGGGTAACTCTCGATCAATGGACAAGCGAGCGTTCAGCGTGCGCGAGATTCTCGCCGGGAAGGCGCCGAAGGACGCGCCGGTGACCGTCAAAGGCTGGGTGCGCACGCGGCGCGACTCGAAAGCGGGCATTTCATTCGTGCATCTGTCGGACGGATCGTCGTTCCATCCGGTGCAGGTGGTCGCGCCCAACACGCTGCCCAATTACACCGATGAGGTCTTGAAGCTCACGGCCGGCTGCGCGGTGGAGGCGACGGGGACGATCGTGTCATCGCCGGCGAAGGGGCAGCCGTTCGAGATGCAGGCGAGCGCGATCAAGGTGATCGGCTGGGTGGAGGACCCGGATACGTATCCGATCCAACCGAAGCCGCATACGCTTGAGTTCCTGCGCGACGTGGCGCACTTGCGGCCGCGGACCAACACGATTGCGGCGGCGACGCGGGTGCGGCACACGCTGGCGCAGGCGATCCACCGCTTCTTCGACGAGAACGGCTTTTTCTGGGTCAATACGCCGATCATCACCGCGTCCGACGCGGAGGGGGCAGGGGCGCTGTTCCGGGT
>JBKOXY010000153.1:0-4975 GCA_046725125.1 Pseudomonadota bacterium
CTCGAGCCGCGAGGCGGTCAGGAACGCGCGCGGATACACGCTTCCGCTGTGCGGGGAGTTGAACACGACCGGCCCGCGCCACTCGGCCGGCTCGAGGATCTCGAAGGGAGGGTCGAGCTCGTCTTTTACTTCGGACATGACAAATGGTCGGCTTTGACGTGACCTGCGATGGCGCTCCCGGCCCGGCGCTTTTGGCCACCACTATCGCTGGAAACCAGCTATTGTCCATGGGGCCAAAGGCGGATGCCAAAGGGGGGCCGGGTTCACCCGTTATTTACCCGGCATCCGGCTTATGGACGCAGGCAAAAAAACAAGGGGGGCGCGGGGCGGTCACTCACCATCCCGGGCGGGCTGGAAGATGGCGAAGATTATCCTTGCCGAAGACGACAACGATATGCGGCGCTTCTTGGTGAAGGCGCTGCAGAATGCCGGTTACGACGTGATCTCCTTCGACAACGGGCTCTCGGCCTATCAACGGCTGCGGGAAGAGCCGTTCGAGCTTCTGCTCACCGACATCGTCATGCCGGAGATGGATGGGATCGAATTGGCGCGCCGCGCCTGCGAGCTCGATCCCGACATCAAGATCATGTTCATCACCGGTTTTGCGGCCGTGGCGCTCAATTCCGATTCGGCCGCGCCGAAAAATGCCAAGGTGCTCTCCAAGCCGGTGCATCTGCGCGAGCTCGTCAACGAGGTGCAGAAGATGCTCGCCGCCTGACGCGGGGTGGCGGTCCTTGCCTCGTCTCGATGGAGCCGATATGACGGAAGCGGGCCCGGGCGCGTAGCTCAGCGGAAGAGCACTACCTTGACATGGTAGGGGTCACAGGTTCGATCCCTGTCGCGCCCACCATCAATCCCCGCGAAATTCGGCTGTTGCTCGATCATCGCGCACTGACCTTCCTCGACCTAATATTTACAGCGCCACTCTCACCAGCATCTTGCCGAAGTTCTTACCCTGCAGCATGCCAAGGAACGATGCGGGCGCATTCTCCAGCCCGTCGACGATATCCTCGCGATATTTGAGGCGACCTGTGCGCACCCATTCGCCGACATCGCGCAAAAAATCGGCTTGTTTCGCGGCGAAATCCGAGACGATGAACCCACGCAGGAGCAGGCGTTTGCGCAACACCGAAAACATGTCGGGCCCGGGCATCGGGGTCGTGGCGTTGTATTGCGCGATGAGCCCGCATACGGGAATGCGCGCAAAATCGTTGAGCAGCGGCCACACCGTCTGCTGCACGGCGCCGCCGACGTTCTCGAAGTAGACGTCAATGCCCTTGGGACAAGCGGCTTCGAGTTGTTTTGCAAGATCCGCCCCGCGATGGTCGACACAAGCATCGAAGCCCAGCTCGCCGGCGACGAAGCGGCACTTCTCAATGCCGCCGGCGATCCCGACCGCGCGGCATCCTTTGATTTTGGCGATTTGCCCAACCACCGACCCGACGGCGCCGGAGGCCGCCGCAACAACGACAGTCTCCCCAGGCTTTGGTCGACCGATTTCGAGAAGACCGACATAGGCGGTCATCCCCGGCATACCGAGGACGCCGAGCGCCATCGAGACAGGCGCCGCCTTCGGATCGAGCTTGCGCAACCCCGCGCCATTCGAAAGCGCGTATTCCTGCCAGCCGCCATAGCCGAGCACGATGTCGCCAACCGAATATTTTGGATTGCGCGACTTGACGATCTCCCCGACCGTGCCGCCGACCATCGGTTGCCCGATGGCAGCCGGCGTCGCATACGACTTTGCGGCGCTCATGCGACCGCGCATGTATGGGTCGAGCGAGAGATAGACGATGCGCATGAGCACCTCGCCCTCGCCAGGCTCCGGCGTCGGCCTTTCCGTCAACTCGAAATTACCGAGGCTGGGTGGTCCTTCGGGTCGGCTCTTCAGCAGGATTTGACGGTTGACGCTTCCAACCATCGATACGCTCCCTCAGGTCGGCTGGATGCAATTTTCGCAAAGCACAACCCCCTCGGCGGGCTACATCACCGTTACGTCAGAGTCCAGGTTTTCGGTACACATAGGGCATGCACGCCTGGCGCGGAGGCGTCGCGGTCCCGCGTCCTCTCGGTAGGGCCCCCGCTCGCGCGATTTATGTTTTGTACCTTACCGTTCTCGGTGAACGGCAGCTCGCGCACGTCGGCGTTTTGCCAAGCGATCTTTATGGTCGAAGCGGACCGAGATCGTCCCAATTCAAGCGCGCCTGCCGCGTCGCGCGGATCGTCCGCCGTCGTTTACCAGGGCCCAATGTAAAGAACGAGCGCCGCCAGCATCACGGCGAGACACATGGCGGCGCAGGTCAGGATTGCGGCGAAGCCGAGCCATGGCGTGCTGACGCCGAAATCGGCGGCGAGTTCCTGACCGTGTGGGGTGTCGACGGCAAGCCGCTCGGCAAACAGTGCGTTGGCGAGCGCGAGCAACAAATAGAGCCCGCCCAAAATCGCGGAAATCGATATCACGCGCGCGGCAACGAAGGCGGCAAACGTCGGATAGCCGGCGAGGAGAGCAATCGCGATCACCGCCAGCACGAGCCAGCCGAGACCGCGCAGCCAGCGCGCGAGTGGGGGTGTTTTCTCGTTCGCTGCGCCATGCCGGCGCGACAGCAACAGGTGAAGCAGCAAGGCACCGGTGACGAGAGCAAACAGCATGTTGGTGGCAACGGTCATGGCCGCCGGCGCGGCAAGTGCCTTGTGGACGGCGAGCGCCAACACCAGCACGCCCAGCGCCCGCGTCCCCCAGACGAGATAGCTGGCGAGCGAGCGGGCGGTGAGGTCGTCGACTGCGATCAGGCGGCGCCGCGGGGCATCGGGCGCAAACACGCCCAGCGCGACAGCGCGGCCGAACGCGGCGATCACAATCCCGGCAACGAATCCATACGATACCTCGATCATACGCACTTCGGTTACTTCGAGCAGCGTGATCGTCAGGAGCGGCGTGGCGAACGCAAGGCAGAGGAAAACGCCGAACGAGGAAAGCGCCTTGGAAAACCCGTCGGGCGTGCCGGCTGCGACGGTCAATCGGCGCTGCCACCAGAACCAAAGCATTGCCACCGCGATCGCCAGCACCGTCAAAACGAGCAACGCCACCCCCACGCGCGGCCAGCCGTGACTGTCTTGGACCGCCGTCGACCAATTTTGCAAATAGCGACCGAGCCCGATGAATTCGCCGGGAAGCGCGTGCGCCGCGGCCAGCCAGATGGATGGGGAGAGCACGCTCGGAGCCGTTGTTATGAGCTGCCGGTCGTCGGCATCGATGTGCGCGGGCGGCGGCGCGCTTCGTGGTTGCGCCGGATCCGACGAGATGCCCATCTCGGTGAACAAAGCCAGATACTTCTTCGCGACTATGGCATTGCCTTCCGGCGTCCAATGCCAGCCGGCAACCGGATAACCAGGGGCGTCTTCGAATGTGGTGTAGGGGATCTTTTGCGCCTGCAGGTAGGTTTCGAGCCTCGGTTCGTGGCGCTGCAAACCGACCACTAGGCGCGCCCCGCGCGCTTCCACCGTCCGCCGCATCATGCCGATCACGTCTTCGGTCGGGTCGGGGACGATGATCTCGCGATTTCGAAGAGCTCGGGAGGCATCGACGGCGAAGCGGACGAGCGCAAAATGACCGAGCCATGCGCTGTCGCTGTTGTCATCGCGGCTCGGTCGCGGCAGGGGGTAACCGTGAACTTGCCATTCGCCATCGCCCGTACGCACGAAATACGGCTTGTGATACTTCCGGTAGCGATAACTGCTGGTATTGTCGTCGCGATCGTTGTCGACACAAAACGTCAAGACCACATATTTCGGGTTGATCTCATTCCAAAGCCGCTTCATCAATAAAAATTGCTGATCGGTTCCGTAGCCGGAAACGCCGGCATTGACGATCCCATACCGCGGCAGCGCTTTCTGCAGAAGATCGCTGAAGCGCTCATTCGCCTCGGCGTCATAGCCGTAGGTGAACGAGTCGCCCAGAAAGAGGAATCGATCCGGCGCAATATCGCTCAGCTCTCGCTCGCGCAGTCCAAGACTGTTGTGTCTTACTGAAATCGTACGATTGCCGCTCGTTTGCTGCGCGGCAGCGTTTGGCACGGGGGCCCAGCCGAGCTCCGGATCAAACTGGAAAGCCTCTCCGAGTTCGAAGCGGCTTGGCCCGCTGAAATCGATGACGCGAAGCAGAAGTTCGGCGGCAAAGAGTATCGCGACAATGATCGCGCCCAATACAAGCAAGCCGCGCAACAGCAAGCTGATGCCGCCGCGCCTTGAAGCCAAATCAGTCAACGGTTGCTCCATGGTTACCCAATATTTTTCCTAATCAGGGCTCAAATGGGGTCGGCGAGCGGTAGCTCGCCAGAAATTACGCTGGGCGGGCATAGCGCGGATTTCGGGACCTCAATCCGGCTCGAATTCGTCCTTGTAGTTCTGCTTCAAGGCGGGGTCCTGCTCGTCCTTGACGAGATAGCAGTTGCCGGCCGCCAGTACGTCGATCTCCGAGCCCATGAAGCAGCGGAAGGCATCCTCGGGCGTGCATACGATCGGCTCGCCGCGCACGTTGAAGCTCGTGTTGACAAGGACCGGACACCCGGTCAGGGCGTGAAAGCGGCTGATGAGATCGTGGTAGAGCGGATTGGTCTCGCGATGCACCGTCTGCACGCGGGCGGAATAATCGACGTGCGTCACCGCCGGGATGCTCGAGCGCGGCACGTTGAGCTTGTCGATCCCGAACAGCTGTTGCTCCTCGCTCGTCATTTCGCGGCGATGGCGCTCGCAGACCGGGGCGACCATGAGCATGTAGGGACCGTCGACATCGATGTCGAACCAGTCCGACACGTACTCGCGCAAGACCGACGGCGCAAACGGGCGAAAGCTCTCGCGGTACTTGACCTTTAGATTGAGCTTCTTCTGCATGTGCGGGTCGCGTGGATCGGCGAGGATCGAGCGATTGCCGAGCGCGCGCGGACCAAACTCCATTCGCCCCTGGAACCAGCCCACG
>JBKOXY010000127.1:0-3943 GCA_046725125.1 Pseudomonadota bacterium
TCGCGCACGCGGCCGTGGTTGCCGGCTCGAGCGGCGTGCGCGTCGTCGAACGGCGTTGAGCCTGTACCATCCGAAGAGGAGGTCTTGATGTTTGCTTCCCCAATCCCCAGGCCGTCCTGGGCCATGATGCTTGCGCTGGGGCTCGCTTTCGCCCTGGGCATCGGCGCCGCCGATGCCCAACAACCCTCGGCAAGCGCGGTCGCGACCGCCAAGGAAGTGATCGCTGCCAAAGGCGCCGCCGCGCTCTACAGCCCCTTGGTTTCGGGCGTCATCGAGAGGACCAAGAGCATCTTTCTGCAAACCAATCCGATGCTCAGCAAGGATTTGAATGAAGTCGCCACCAAATTACACGCGGAATACGCCGCCCGCAGCGCGGAGATCGTGAATGACGTTGCCAAGCTCTATGCCTCGCGGTTCACGGAGCAGGAGCTCAAGGACATACTCGCTTTCTACAAGTCGCCGCTCGGCCGCAAGTTGATCGTAGAGGAGCCCGCCATCCTCGATCAAAGCATGAAAAATGCGCAGACTTGGGCCGAAAACCTGTCGCAAGAGGTTATCGCCAAAATGCGCGCCGAAATGAAAAAACGAGGTCACGACATCTAGATGCGGTGCCCGTTGACAGCTTGGACCCGACGATATGGCTGAGCATGACGTCGATCTCCTCGTCGTCGGGGCAGGCTCGGGCGGCGTGCGCGCGGCGCGGATCGCCGCCGGCTACGGCGCGAGCGTCATGGTGGCCGAGGAGTACCGTGTCGGCGGCACCTGCGTGATCCGCGGCTGCGTTCCCAAAAAGCTGCTCGTCTACGCCTCGCGCTTTGCGGACGAGTTCGAGGACGCGGCGGGTTACGGTTGGACGCTGGCAGAACCGGTGTTCAACTGGTCGAGCCTCATCGCCAACAAGGACCGGGAAATCGCGCGGCTCGAGCTCGCCTACACCACGACGCTCGAACGCGCGCGCGTGAAGCTAGTCAAGAGCCGCGCGGTGTTGGAAGACGCACATACGGTGCGTCTCGTCGCCACGGGCGAGAAAATCCGGCCGCGGCACATCCTCGTCGCCACCGGCGCTGCGCCATGGTTTGGTCCCGCGATCCCGGGGATCGAACACGTCATCTCCTCGAACGAGGCGTTTCATCTGGAAGAATTGCCGGCGCGCATCCTGATCCAGGGCGGCAGCTATATCGCCGTCGAGTTCGCCAGCATTTTCAACGGGCTTGGGTCCGAGGTGACGCTGGTCTATCGCGGCGAGAATATTCTGCGCGGTTTCGACGATGATCTGCGCGCCCATCTGCACGCAGAGATGACGAAGCGGGGAGTGCGGATCCTTTGCGGCACGACGGTGAGGGTCGTGCAGTGCACGCAAGACACCTTCACCGCCAAGCTATCCGACGACAGCTCGGTCGAAGTCGACAAAGTGATGTTCGCGCTCGGGCGCTGGCCGAATGTCGCCGGCCTCGGTCTCGAGGCGGCGGGCGTGCGGTTCAGCGACCGTCACGGTATCGCGGTCGATCCGCTGTCGCAGACCTCGGTGCCGCACATCTACGCGATCGGCGACGTCACCAACCGCGTCAACCTGACGCCGGTCGCGATCCGCGAGGGCCATGCTTTCGCCGATACCGTGTTCGGGGGCAAGCCGACCGCGGTCGACCACGCAAACGTGCCGACCGCCGTTTTCTCCGAGCCCGAGGTCGGCGCGATCGGCCTGACCGAGGCGCAGGCCTGCGAGCGGTTGGCGAAGGTCGACGTCTACAAGACGTCGTTCCGCCCGCTGAAGATGACGCTTGCGGGCCGCGATACGCGCGCCTTCTTCAAGCTCGTCGTCGACGGCGAAAGCGATCGTCTCGTCGGCTGCCACATCGTGGGGCCCGACGCGAGCGAGATGATTCAGCTCGTCGGGATCGCGCTGAAGATGAAGGCGACCAAGGCCGACATCGACACCGTCATCGCGGTGCATCCGACCGCCGCCGAGGAACTGGTGACGCTACGGGAGAAGGCGCTGAGCCGTCGCCGCGAGGCGGTCGAATAACGCCGCGTTTCGTCTGCGCTGCGGGCCTCATGCTCGCAATTCCATCTGGCTTGCGGCGCCGGCCCTCGTGTATAAGGTCCCCGAGTTGGAAAATCTCGCCCGTACCGGGGCTTAAGCGTGGTGGAGGGCCGTCATGCCCGAGCGTTGGACGCGCGACAGTTGGCGCAGCAAGCCGATCGTCCAGGTTCCCGAATATCCGGATAAGGCGGCGCTCGCCGCGGTCGAGCGCCGGCTTTCGACGTTTCCGCCCCTCGTGTTTGCAGGCGAAGCCCGCAGCCTGAAAAAGGCGCTCGGCCGCGTTGCGGCGGGGGAGGGCTTTCTGCTGCAGGGTGGAGATTGCGCCGAAGCCTTCACCGAGCACAGCGCCAACAACGTCAGCGCCAACAACATCCGCGACTTCCTGCGCGTGTTTTTGCAGATGGCGGTGGTGCTGACTTATGCCGCCGCCTTGCCGGTGGTGAAGGTCGGCCGCATCGCCGGCCAATTCGCGAAGCCGCGCACCTCTCCGATGGAGAAAAGGGACGGCAAGGAGCTGCCGAGCTACCGCGGCGATATCATCAACGGTGTCGACTTCGATGAAGCGTCGCGGCGTCCGGACCCCGAGCGCCAAATCGAGGCCTTTCGCCACTCGGCCGCCACGCTCAATCTGTTGCGCGCTTTCGTGCAGGGCGGCTATGCCAATCTCGCGAATGTGCGGCAGTGGACGCTCGGCTTCGTCAAGGACTCGCCGCAGTCCCACCACTACGAGGAGCTCGCCGACCGCATCTCCGAGGCGCTCGGTTTCATGCAGGCTTGCGGGCTCGATCTCGAAAGCCATCCCGAGCTCAAGAGCACCGACTTCTACACCAGCCACGAGGCGCTGCTGCTCGGCTACGAGCAGGCGATGACGCGCGAGGACTCGACGCACCCCGGCACCTTCTGCTGTACCTCGGCTCACATGTTGTGGATCGGCGACCGCACCCGACAGCCCGATCACGCGCATGTCGAGTTCTGCCGCGGCATCATCAATCCACTGGGGCTCAAATGCGGCCCGTCGAGCAAGGTCGATGAGATATTGCGGTTGATCGATATCCTCAATCCGGAAAACGAGCCGGGCCGGCTGACGCTGATCGTGCGGCTCGGCTCGGACAAGGTCGGCGATCAGCTTCCGGCCATGATCCGCGCGATTAAGCGCGAGGGAAAGGTCGTGCTGTGGTCGTGCGATCCCATGCACGGCAATACCATCACCTCGGAAACCGGCTATAAGACGCGGCCGTTCGACCGCATCCTGTCGGAGGTGAAAACCTTTTTTGCCGTTCACCGCGCCGAAGGAACGCATGGCGGCGGCGTGCATCTGGAGATGACCGGCCAGAACGTCGCCGAGTGTACCGGCGGTGCCCGCATGATCACCGACGCGGACTTCAAGGATCGCTACCACACGGTCTGCGACCCGCGGCTCAATGCCGAGCAATCGATCGACCTTGCGTTCCTGCTGGCCGACCTGCTCAAGGCGGAGCGCACCGCCAGGGCGCGGCCGCTGCCGGCCGCCGCCGGGCTCTGATCGCAACCGTGATCCGCCGAACCTGGACTGGGCAGGGAAGGTTTTCGCCTATTTGTTTGCTATGATGGTCGGAATGCGGGCGGGTGCGCGGCGCGTTCGCAAGGCCGTAACGATCCGCCCAACGGGAGGAGGTTCTCATGCATCGCCATATGGGTGGGGTGGGCGCGCTTTCGCTCGCCGTGTTGATGTCGCTGTCGTCTGGAGCCAGCGGCGAGCTTGCGCTTTCCGCCAATGACGGGAAAGCCGTTCTCATCGACGGCGTAAATGCGGTGCCGGCCAGTCCGCCGGCGGATTCCGTCACGGTCATCGATCTCAATGCGACGCCGCCCAAGGTCGTCGCCGAGATTCCGGCTCCGACCAGCGTTGTCGGTCCGCCTTCG
>JBKOXY010000474.1:0-4004 GCA_046725125.1 Pseudomonadota bacterium
GACAGGAACGACGCCGCGATCTCTCTGCCGCCACATGAAGCTGTAGAGCGTGCCATGACTGACCGGGCGGCGTGGATCCTTGGCAGAGGGAAAGAACCAGCCGTATGCGTTGGGCTTGATGGATTCTATCAATTCAGCCGCGAGCGACGGAATGGGGATCGCATGAGGCATCCTGTTCTTGGTCTTGGACCAATCGATAATACGCTCGGCGGCATCCCAATGATCGACGTGTAGACAGGCGATCTCTTCCACGCGCTGGCCCGTCAGCATCAGAATCCGAACGGCTCTGGTATACGGCGGATGAACCGGTGTATCGGGGCACTCAAGCCACCGATAGAGCCGCACGAACTCCCCTTCATCAAGCCACCGCGTGCCAACCTTTTTCGGCTCAGTCGGAATCCCGGCGGCGGGATTATAAGGGAGCCTGAAACGGCGCTGCGGTGTCCTTCTGTAATCGTGCTCCGATTTCATGCCCCAGCTATAGCCAGCGTGCACATAGCTCCGGACGTGGTCGGCCATTGCCTTCTTGCCGCGCTGATATATCGGGCGGATCACTTCAACGATTTCTTCGGCCTCGATTTCGCGCGCGGGCCTGTTGCGGCCGAGTGTGTCGGCGATCTTATTGAGGCCCTTCTCCGTTTCCTTCCAGGAGCGTTTCCCCGCGTCCTTGAGGTGTTGAACATAGGCTTCGAATAAATCGGCGACCGTGCCAGGGCGCGCGTCACCAGCGATCTTGATGCTTCGCCCTCTCTGGATCATGTCGGCGAAGTCGCGCTTGAAGATCTCCCGCGCCTCGGCGAGCGACATTGCGGGATACGACCCGAATTTCTTTTTTAGGCGTTTCTCATCACGCCATTGCTGCGCCATCCAATCGGCGGTCACACGTGTGGGCATAGGCTTTAGGACGAGCGTGAGGCGCCCCGTGCCGCGGCCTTCGCCATCAACAAGTGTCTCCTGCTTCCCCGATTGCTCGATGCGCTTCAGGGCCTTCTGGATTTCCCTGTTGGTGAGGCTTGGCATCGCGATCTCCGTCGTTGGCAGTGGGGTCGCCCGACGGGTTGCTGGGGTCGGGAACTGGGATCGGTGGGGCCGGTAATCCCCCTCCAAACCAGCCCCAGTATGCCAGATGACAGCATGACGCTGCAAGTCAAAAAATAGAGGTGATTCAATGGTATCTGGCGTGATCAAACATGATCTTTGCTGCCCAAGTGGGGTGGTTGTGCACCAGGATGACGGCGGTGGCGGAGAGTTCGAGCGCGCGCTTGACCACCTCGCGCGGATAAACCGGGGTGTGATCGACGGTGCCGGTCTGATGCTGCTCGTCGGCGATCAAGTGGTTGCCCTTGTCGAGGAACAAAATGCGGAAGTGCTCCTTGCTCTCGAAGGCCATGGCGGCGCGGCAATAGTCGAGCACGTTCGACCACGACGACAGTACTTGGCGCTGTTTGACCTCGCCGCGCACGAGGCGATTGGCCGCCGCCTGCACGATCTTGAGTTCGGTGATGGCGGCCTCGCCGAGACCGTCGACTTCCTTCAGCCGCTCCAATGGCGCCGCGATCACTTCGGAGAAGGAGCCGAACGTGGCGAGCAGGTCCTTCGCCAGCGGCTTCACGTCGCGTTGCGGGATGGCGCGAAACAGGATGAGCTCGAGCATCTCGTAATCGCTGATCGCCTCGCTTCCGGCCGCGAGAAATCGTTGCCGCAGGCGTCGGCGATGGCCGTGGTAATGCGCGGCCTTGTCGGCGGGCGATGTCGTCGTTTTGTCGCGGCCGGGCATCGGACCATCATCCGCGCCGCGCGCTCGATCGCGCAGGCGCGGCGGACAAGAATGCCCGCTTCATCCGATTTTGCAATGGCGGCGCGGCGCTACGCGCGCGGGGCGACAGAGGGACGCGGCCGGTCGAGCCCTTGCGGGGACAGCGTGAAGATTTCGACGCCGGCCTCGGTCACCGCGACGGTGTGCTCGAACTGGGCGGAGAGCGAGCGGTCGCGCGTCACCGCGGTCCAGCCGTCGGAAAGCACCTTCACGTGCGGACGGCCGAGATTGATCATCGGCTCGACCGTGAAGAACATGCCGGGTCGCAGCACGATGCCCTCGCCCGGCCGCCCGACGTGCACGATGTTCGGCTCGTCGTGGAACAGGCGCCCGACGCCGTGGCCGCAGAAGTCGCGCACCACGCTCATGTGCTGGGCCTCGACATAGGCTTGGATGGCGGCGCCGATGTCGCCGGTGGTCGCGCCCGGACGGATCACCGAGATGCCGCGCATCATCGCCTCGTAGGTGACCTCGATCAGGCGCTCGGCGCGGCGCGGGATCGCGCCCACGGCATACATCCGACTGGAGTCGCCGTGCCAACCGTCGAGGATGAGGGTAACGTCGACATTGACGATGTCGCCCTCCTTGAGCGGCTTCTCGCCCGGAATGCCGTGGCAGACCACGTGATTGACCGAGGTGCAGGTCGCTTTGCGGTAGCCGCGATACATCAGCGTCGCCGGCGTCGCCTTGTGTGCCAACGCGAAGTCGAACACCAGCCGGTCGACTTTTTCGGTCGGCACCCCCGGCCGAATCTCGGTCGCGAGCATGTCGAGGCATTCGGCCACGAGCCGGCCCGCCTTGCGCATGCCTTCGAAGGCGGCAGGCCCGTGGAGTTTGATCTGTCCGGTCTTGCGTTGGGGCGCGAGCGCCGCGTCGACGTAACTCATCAAGGCAATCGCGGCCGCGCCGCCTCCTCGCGGCTCACCCGATGCCGCTGCTGCACCGCAATGTAAGCAAGGATGCGGAGGACGCAAGCCAGGGCTTGTCGCGGCTCCGTCGGACACGTGCAACATCCGCTCGTCCCCGCGAAAGCGGGGACCCAGACCCACGACTGGGAGCAGGCCGCTCTGGATTCCCAGCAGAAGCGCGTTCACGCGCGTCTTTCGACGCGCTATGCGCGGGAATGAGCGGAGAGTGTCTCGCCTTCAATGGGATTGTTTAGGGGGGTGCGCACGTATCACTCCGCGATCGAAACCGGCTCGACCACCTCGATACCTTCGCAGCTGATCCCGCAGCGATAGGCGATGGCCTCGACCCCCATGGCCCGCGCCGCGTCGAAGGCCGCGCCATAGGTCGGGTCGATGTCGCGGGCGAGCTTGAAGCGCCGCGCCGACCCGATCTGGATCAGGAACAACATCACCGCGCGGGCGCCCGCCGCCGCCATGTCGCCGAGCTCGGCGAGGTGCTTCGCCCCGCGTTTGGTCACCGCATCGGGGAATTCGGCCAATCCCGGCTGGCGCATCAGGTGCACGTTCTTGATCTCGACGTAGCACGGCGGCCGCGCCGGTGCTTCGAGCAGAAAATCGACGCGCGAATTTTTCCCGTATTTCACCTCGCGGCGGACCGCGGCATAGCCGGCAAGCTCCGCCACGGCGCCGGCGGCGATCGCCTCGGCGGCGAGCGCATTGGGATGGACCGTGTTGATGCCCACGAGCTCGGCGCCGCCGCCGAGATCGACCTCGACCAGCTCCCAGCTATGGGCGAGCTTGCGCTTGGGATTTCGCGACTTCGATAGCCACACGCGGGCGCCCGCCGCGGCAAGGCCGATCATCGATCCGGGATTGGCGCAGTGCACGGTCACCGTCTCGCCCGAGGGCAGCACGACGTCGGCGAGGAAGCGCTTGTAGCGCCTGACCAGCGTTGCGGGAAAGAGCGGAGCCGGAAAGCGCATCGCGAGAAGAACTTCAGAGAAACAGGGGCGGCGTTGGCGCCGCCCCTGCGATTGTCGTCAGCGCCGCGGCATTCACTTCGCCAGCGGATCCGGCCGAAGCTGGAAGTGCACGGCCATGGGTTTCATGCCCTTGCCGCCTTCGATCAGCCAAGGCGTGCGATCGCCGCTCGACGTCCACAGCCCGCGCCCCTTCCAGCCGGCATTGGGATCGTCGATGCGGCCGTCGAATCCCTTGGCGTAGAAGCCGAGCGGATACGGCACCCGCAGCGAGATCATCTTGCCGTCCTTGAGCGCGAC
>JBKOXY010000040.1:0-4605 GCA_046725125.1 Pseudomonadota bacterium
CTGATCGACGTGATTTGGCAGGGCCGCATCGTCTCGGAGGCGACGCTGAGCTCCCGAATCAGCGCGGCACGGCGCGCGCTCGGCGACAGCGGCAACGACCAGAGCTTCATACGCACGCTGCACAAGCGCGGATTTCGTTTCATCGGCGACGTTGACGACGACACTTCCGCGCCGACCGCTGTCGTAGTGGAGAGAGGGTCTCCGGGTGCAGTCGAGAACGCGGCGAACGTCGTGCCAACCGGCGAACCCTCGCCGTTTTCCGACGAGCCATCGGACGCCGCCGGGGGCCATCCAATATCGCATGATGCCCGCGGAGCTGGTGCTGCAGCGGTGGAGAACGGGACGGCGCCTCATGGGCAGCCGGCTGCACGAAACCTGCGGTTCGCCGTGGCGGCGATAGTCCTTGCTTCATTGTCCGTCTCCGCTGCGTGGTGGCTGCTGTCGTCACCCCTCCCATCCCCTGCATTGCACACGGAAGAGGGTGTTGCGCTGGCAAGCGAAGCCTCATCCTCGGCGGATCGGGTCAAAGCGCCGGTCTCATCGATCGTCGTCCTTCCATTCGTCGATCTCAGCGGCGATGCGAAGCGGGACTACTTGGCCGACGGGATCACCGATAGTCTCATCAGCGATCTTGCGCACGCACTGCCCGGGATATCCATCGTCTCCCGCGACACCGCGTTCACCTACAGGGACCGAGGCGCAGGCGCGCGGCAGATCGGCCGCGAGCTGGAGGCACGTTATCTGCTCGAGGGCAGCGTCGCCCTCGAGGGAGAGCGCGTACGCGTCAACACCCGGCTGGTCGAGACCAGAGAAGCAAGCCAGCTGTGGGCGGAACGGTTCGACACCGAACTAAGGAGCATCCTGGAGGTTCAAGACGAGATCGTCGCCCGCGTGTCGCGCGCGATCGGCTTGCAGGTCGTCCACATGGAGGCGCGGCGAAGCTTGCGCGAAAGGCCTGACAGCGCCGAGCTCATCGACCTGATCATGCGCGGCAAGGCGGTGCTCAACCTGCCGTCGTCGCCGGCGACGATGATGGAGGCGCGCGGCCTCTTCGAGCAGGCGCTCCAGGTCGAGCCGACCAGCGTCGACGGCCTCGCCGGGGTCGCGACCACGCTCGTCTTCGAATTTCTCAACGGCTACTACGAAACCGGGGCGGACGAGCGGCTCGGCAGGGCGGAGCGGCTGCTCAATCGCGCGCTCGCGATCGAGCCCCGTCACCTTATGGCTTTGAAGGCGAACGCCGCGTTGCGCCGCGCGCAGGGCAGATTCGACGACGCCATCGTCATGGCCGAAACGGTCATCATGGAAAATCCCGGCGAGCCGTGGACCTACAAGGAAATCGGCTTGTCGACTTTGTATCTCGGCAAGCCGGAACAAGCGCTCGAGTGGTTCGCCAAGGCCGATCGTATTGGCCCGCGCGACCCCGGGCGGTGGACCTGGCTAGACGGTCGAGGCCACGCTCTCATTCTTCTCGGGCGTGATGAGGAAGCCGTCCGCGTGCTGATCAGCGCGCTCGACGCCAATCCCAAGAACCCTTCACCGCACGCTTTTCTCGCGATGGCCTACGCGTTCCTCGGTCGCTCCGAGGCGGCGCGCGCGGCGCTTGCGGCCTATATGGAACGGCGCCCCGGGGCGAGAGTGTCGACATTCCGCCAGCTTTCGCCGGTTCCGCTCGCGCTCACGAGCCCGAATTACCGGCAGCAGCACGAGCGGCTCAAGGAGGGGCTCCGCAAGGCGGGCATGCCCGAGTAGCCGCGTTCGCAATTTCATCCCGCGCGGCGGCGCGTCGGTCAAGATGCAGTCAGCGAAGTTCGGGCGGAATGCCCTTGATCCGCAGCGTATGGGCCGCGATGTCCTCGTGGCTGTAGGACAGGCGCGCTCTGGTGCGCGAGGGCGGCCGCTTCGCAACTGACAGGCCGTCACGCCACTCCGTCGCCGGCCGAATTGGTCTCGGCGTAAAGCCGCCGCCACAGTTGGGACAGACATTATGCAGCTTGGTTTCGACGCAGTCCGCACAGAACGTGCACTCGTACGAACAGATTCGGGCGTCCGTTGCGTTTGGCGGTAAATCTTTGTCGCAATACTCGCAGTTCGGTCGAATCTGCAGCGCCATCGTCACCCTCCATAACAAGCGGACGCATCACGAGTTGTTCGAGCAGAGGCCCGTAAAGGCTATGACATGTCCGTCACTGCTGCTTCTTTTGCGCTTCTGCGAGCAACGCGAACAGCCGCGCCGGAGTCACCGGATATTCGCCGATGCGCACGCCGAAGGGCGCAAGCGCATTCTCGATCGCCGAGACGATCGCGCCCGCAGCCGGCACGCAGCCGGATTCGCCGACGCCTTTGACGCCGAGCGGATTGAGGGGCGAGGGGAATTCGGCGAACGTCACCTCGATCTTCGGCACCTCGGTGGCGCTCGGGATGAGATAGTCGGCGAACGTGGTGGTGAGGGGCTGCCCCTCATCGTCGTAACCCATCCATTCGTAGAGCGCGTTGCCGATCCCGTGCGCGGCGCCGCCGACGAGTTGTCCTTCGGCGATCATCGGATTGATGATCCGGCCGCTGTCGTTGACCATGACGTAGCGCAGGATGCGCACGCCGCAGGTCTCGATGTCCACCTCGACCTCGACGGCGTGGCACCCCCCGCCGTAGGTGAGCGCGCTCGGCAGGAAGCTCTGCATGCTTTCGAGCCCCGGCTCGAACTGGCCGGGCATGGCGTAGCCGGGCACGCCGGAGACCGCTTCGGCGACCTCGCGCAGGGAAAGCCCGCTGCCCGGCGCGCCGGCAATTTCGATCCGCCCGTCGCGCAGCTCGAGGTCGCCCACGCCCACCTCCAATAGGTGGGCGGCAACCTCGAGCGCTTTTTCGCGCACCTTCATGGCGGCGAGATGCACCGCGGAACCCGCGGTCACGGTCTGACGGCTGGCGAAGCCGCCCTGGCCATAGGGAATGACGGCGGTGTCGCCGGCCACGACGGTGACATTGTCCGGCGCGATGCCGAACTGCTCGGCGCAGATCTGGGCAAGCGCGGTCTTGATCCCTTGCCCCATGGGCATCGCGCCGGTGTAGACGGAGATGCGGCCGGAGCGGCCGATGCGCACGATGCCTGATTCGAACGGGCCGCGGCCCGTTCCCTTGGCGCCGTTGCCGACGCCGAGGCCGAGATAGCGGCCGCTCGCTCGACTTCGACGCTGGCGCTCGGGAAAGCCGGCGTAGTCGATCGCGTCGAGCGCGGCGCGCTGGTAGCTCGGGAAGTCGCCGCTGTCGAGCGTGATCGGCGAGCCGGCGCGGGTCTTGAGCGCAAACACATAGGGCATCTTTTCCGGCGGCACGAGATTGCGCCGGCGAACCTCGGCGCGGTCGAGGTGAAGCTCCTCGGCGATGCGGTCGAGCAGGCGTTCCATCGCGAAGGCGCCTTCCGGATAGCCCGCGCCGCGCACCGGCATGGTGGCGACTTTGTTGGTCTCGACGACGCGCACGTCGAATTGAAAGGCCGGCAGCATGTAGGGTCCGGGCAACGCCGTCGACGCGTTGTAGGGGAGATTGATGCCCTGCGGGGTGTAGGCGCCTTCGTCGTGGATCATCTCCCCGCGCACGGCGAGCAGGCGACCGTTATTGTCGAAGGCGACCTCGAGGTCCCAATACTGGTCGCGCTCCTGAATGGCGGCGAGAAAGTGCTCGCGGCGGTCCTCGATCCACTTGATCGGCCGCCGCAGCAGCAGGCACGCCGCCGCCAGCGTCACCTCTTCCGGATACATCACGAATTTGGCGCCGAAGCCGCCGCCGACGTCCGGCGCTACGACGCGCAGCTGATTTTCGTCGAGGCGCAGCATCGTCATCAAAAAGGCGCGCACCTCGTGGGCGAGCTGCGTCGATGACCACAAGGTGAGCCGGTCCTCGTTGACGTCGTAGGCGGCGACCGCGCCGCGCCCCTCGATCGAATGCGCTCCGCCGCGATGCTGCTTGAGATTGACGCTGGCGCGGCGGGGCGCGCGGGCGAATGCGTCCGCGACGTCGCCGTAGTACTGCTGGAACTCGATCAGGAGATTGCTCGCGCGCGCGCGATGGGCGCACGGCGCTCCCGGCGCGAGCGCTTGTCGGCAGTCCGAGACCGCCGGCAGCGGCGCGTAGTCGACCGCCACGAGGGCGGCGGCGTCCTCGGCGATGTAGCGCGTCTGCGCGACCACGACCGCCACGGCCTCGCCGACAAAGGCGACTTCGTCCTTGGCAAGAACGAGCGGGGTGATATCGCCCGGGAGCCGCGCCGTGCGAAATTGCAGCGGCAGCCGCTCCTGCGCGAGCAGCGGCGCGAGATCCGAAAACGTGAGCACCGCGTGGACGCCCTCGCACCGCCGCGCGGCGCCGGCGTCGATGCCGCGGATCGCGGCATGGGCGTGCGGGCTGCGCACGAACGCCGCCTCCAGCATGTCGGGAAAGGCGAGATCGGCGACGAAGCGGCCGCTACCCGTGAGCAGCGGGCGGTCTTCAAGCCGCTTGACGGAGCGGCCGATGTATTTGGCGGCTTGCACGCTTTGCCTTGGAGAATCCACGGTGCGTCATTGCCGGATCTAAATCCGGCAATCCATCTTCTTCGCAAAACTTCTT
>JBKOXY010000261.1:0-4581 GCA_046725125.1 Pseudomonadota bacterium
GGGCGTTGCAGTGTGTCGAAAGGACATGCCGCGGACGATTACTCGTCGTAAAGATTGATCTGTCGATGTCGTGGGACGTCCTCCGTGGCTGCCGGCCGCCTGAGACTCCGTATTATATCGCCCCAGTCGAGACGTTTTCGCGCATTGCGCGCCGCTACTTCCCCGATAAGCCTGTTATACAAGTCATAGGCTTCCTGCTCTGGTATGCCCAATTTCATGAATTGGTGCGGAGAACCACCCGGCGGGTGCTTTTCGATCCAGTCGATCAAATGCTTCAGCTCGTGAATACCAACGCTTCTGGCCTGCTCCAGAGTCGGCGCATGGACCGCCAGCCGGCTTTGAGAGGCCAGGATAGGCCTCCTGCATGCCCGGATGAGCGTGATGTTCGTAAAGCGGTGCAACGGTGACTGATTCCGACCCTATTCGTTCGCCCACATTCGGATTGACCTGATATCCCTTGTCCGGGATTTCGAAGGTCCACCGCCCATCCGCTGCCCTCTCCAATCCTGTCACGCGCCAAATCTCATCGGCCGATTTGCCTGCCGCCTCCATTTTCATTGCCGTGGGCAGCTTGTTCCAAGGAAATGTTCTCGCCATTGTGCCGCCGATGAGCGCGAGCTTTGCGGGCGGAAGCCAATCGAGAGCTGCATTGACGGTGCCGAGACCCAAATGAGCTGCCGCCTTGCCGTAATTTCCGGCCTTCGCCTCTTCACCAGCAAGCGATGCATCCTGAGTTGACTGCACCGTGCCGGAGCCCGGCAACAGCTGAGTAAGGGCGTGCAACTTCAGCAGCGCGTCATAGAGGTGTGGGCCGGCGTAGTAGCGGACATTTTCGTCCGACAGGGCGTCACGCAACCACGTCCGAAAATCCTTCGCTGGCGGGCGCGGTGCCGGCTCGGGAGGAGGCAGCAGCACATCGCCTGGACCGTAAAACGGCGGGCTCGGTTTAGTTGACGATCCGCTCGGGGCGGTTGGCGTTGTCGCACTTCTTTCCTCCGGCCACGGACCGACCGAAGGTCTATCAATCGTCTGGGCGGCCGTCCCAGGAAATCCAGAACCTGCTGCGGGAGACGTCTGCCACGAGAACGTGCCGTTTTGACTCCGACTGGCTTCCGGCAGGATAGGCCAGAATGCGGGCCGGTTGGTCGGTGTCGCTGGAGGCCACGCTATTCCTGCCGATGGATTGGCCCACATCTCCTCAACCGACCGCGTGAGATTCCCGAGAATTCCGCCACGCGAGGTTCCCGGCCACGGGGCATCCCAAGTGTCTCCTGGCGGCGCCGGCGGCGTGCGCGCGCCCACCAGCGAGTTCGGCATCCAGTATGGCCAAGTCTCCGGCCGCATGAACCAACTAGGGGGCGGAAATTGATCGTTCATTGGAGTTTTCTCCCTGTTGCGAGCGTGGATTGTCAGAAACCAACCTGCGAGTTTGGTCGCAGGCGTCGTCCAGCGAACATGCGTGGGCCAAGGTCCTGCCGCGCACCGTGGCGAGCTGGGCCAGCGGCGAGATACGGTGCAGCGAATTTCAGAAGGCTCCTTCGACCCCAATTGGCTGCCAACCGGGCAAGGGAGGAGGTCTAGCGGCCCGAATAGGCCCCCGGTTTCGCCTAGTGCTTGTTCCGAACTCGCGAACTCCCGCGAGATGTTGGAATAGATCGTGACTTGAACGCGGGCGGCGACGCCTACCGCTTCAAAACCTCTTCTGAGATTCGCGGACGCGCGATTTGCCGAAGCTCAACCGGGGCTGGCCTCGAAAGAGGTACTCAAAGGCGCATGTTTGGTGAATACGCTTTTATGAAAGATTCGTGTAACGCGAGTCCAGCACTTTTTCAGGAAAGAAATGAATTTCGATTCTGCTCACCCGTTCGCCACTACCTCTCGCTTCACGCCTAAAACAGCTCGAAATATTCCCGCTGCTCCCACTCCGTGACCTCCGACTGGTAGCGGGCGATCTCAGCCTCCTTGATGTGCAGATAGTAGTCGAGGAAGTTTTTGCCGAAGCCGGCGGCGAGGCAGGCATCCTCGCGCAGCGCGGCGAGCGCCTGCTCGAGGCTTTTCGGCAAATGTGGCGCCTCGACTTCGTAAGGCGCGTCCGCCGACGGGCCGGGATCGAGCATTCGCTCCATGCCGTCGAGGCCGGTGACGACTTGCGACGCCATGTAGAGGTACGGATTGGCGGCCGGCTCGCCCACCCGATTCTCGAGCCGCGTGGCGGCGTCGCCGGGGCCGCCGAGCACGCGAATCATCACGCCGCGATTGTCACGCCCCCAAATCACGCGGTCCGGCGCCAGCGAATAGCTGCGGTAGCGTTTGTAGCCGTTGATCGTCGGGGTGGTGAAGGCGGCGGCCGCGCGCGCGTGGGCGAGCAGACCCGCCAAAAAGCTCCGCCCCGCGCGCGACAGCGCATCGTTGTCGTTCGGCATGAAAACGTTGGCGCTGGAGCGCCGGTCGCGCAAGGATTGATGCAGGTGCCAGCCGCTCGACATGACGTTCTCGACCTTCGGACGGGTCATGAACGTGGCGTGGCAGCCCTGCCGCCGGCAGATCTGTTTCACGGCGCTGCGGAACAGCATCATGGTGTCGGCGGGTGAAAGTCCGACCTGCGGCTGAAACGTGAACTCGCACTGGCTCGGACCGAGCTCGACCTCGACCGAGCGCAGCGGCAAGCCGAGCGCCACGACCTCGCGGCGCAGCGTTTCGAGAGTGGGCTCGAACTGATCGAACCGCGTCTCGGTCAAATACTGGTAGCCCTGGGACAGCAAGCTCACCCGCGGCGCCTCGCCCGGCCAGGTGGCATCGGCCGGCGTCAGGCGCGGATCGTCGAGCTTGAACACATGGAACTCGACTTCGAGCCCGGCGACGTAGTCGAACCCAGCCTCGGCGAGCCGTTGCAGTACGCGGCGATAAAGATGCCGGGTCGAGAACGGCACCGGCTTGCCGTTGGTAAAATAGATGTCGCACAGCATCCAGCCGGTCCGCGGCGCCCACGGCAGCACGCGGAAGGTCAAGGGATCGGCGATCATGAGGAAGTCGCCGCCGCCCTCCATCTCGGCCATGCCGAACCCGCCGCCGGCGGTGAAAACCGGAAACACCGTCTTGTGCGCGGTGTCCTTGGCGAGCAGCGTGGTCGTGATTGAGCAGCCGTTGCGCATCACGGCCGCGGCCTGGTTCGCCATCACGGTTTTTCCGCGCAGGATGCCGTGCTGGTCGGGAAACGACAGGCGCACGACCTCGAGCCCGTGTTCCTCGATCCATTTATCGGCACGGGCCGCCGCCTCGAATTGCTCGTCGTTCCACAAGCCGTGGCGCTCGACGAAGCTGCGCGCCGTTCTTTCTTCGGATGACGACACCGGACCACCCACCCGCTGAACCGCGGAGGTTAGAGCATTTATCACCGCTGTTCGAGAGGCGACGAGGCCGAAGCTCAATGCACGCTTGCGGCCTTCGCCTGCAGGCTTGAGATGAGATCGCTCGATCCCTGCACGGCCAGGCGCTGATGATAGAAGCGCAGCCCGTAAAGCCCGCCCAGCTCCTCACCCGCTCCGGCGCGGCCCGGTCCGCCGTGATTGCATTGCGGCATGACGATGCCGTGCCCGGTATGGGCGGTTGCGATCGTGGGATCGACGGCGAGAATGCGGCCATGGCTCGGCGCGATGTCGCTCACGATACGGACGAGAAAATCCTTGTCCTCGCCGTAGACCGAAGCGACCAGCGAGCCTCCTCCGCGCGCGATCAGCCCGGCGGCATCCTCCTCATCGCGATAGGGCACGATGGTCGCAGCCGGACCGAACACCTCGACCTCGTGCACCGCCTGCGCGCCGCCCGCATCCTTGAGCTTGAGCAAGGTCGGCGTAACGAATGCCGATTTGTTCCTGTCGATGCCGTCGAGCGTCGGAGCATCGGCGCCGCCGCAGACGATGGCAGCCTCGGACGCCAAGCGCCGGATGCCCTCGAATGCGGCCGCCTGCTGGCCGCGCGTGACCAGCGGCCCCATGCGGGTGTCCGCCTGCCGCGGATCGCCGACCTTGGTGCCCTTGAGTTTTTCCGCCAGCGCATCGGCAACCGCATCGGCCTTGCCCGCCGGCACGAAGATGCGGCGGATCGCGGTGCATTTCTGTCCGGCCTTCACCGTCATCTCGCGCACCACTTCGCGCAGAAAGGCATCGAAGGCTACGCTGCCGGGCGCGGAATCCGGCGCAAGCAGCGCCGCATTGATGCTGTCGGCCTCGATGTTCACCGGCACGCTCCTTGCCACCATGTTTGGATGGCCGCGCACGCGCGCGGCGGTGTCGGCCGAGCCGGTAAAGGCGATGACGTCGTCGCCGGTGAGCGCCGCGAGGAGCTCGCCGGCGCCGCCGCACAGGAGGCTCAGCGCACCATCGGGCAGCACCTTGGCGGCGATGACGTCCTTCACCATGGCGTGCGCCAGCAGCGCGGTCGCGGAGGCGGGCTTGGCGAGAACCGGGACCCCGGCGATGAGCGATACCGCCGCCTTCTCCCACAGCCCCCAACTCGGGAAATTGAAGGCGTTGATGTGAATGGCGACGCCGCGGCGCGGCGCCATCAGATGGATGGCCTGAT
>JBKOXY010000272.1:0-11545 GCA_046725125.1 Pseudomonadota bacterium
TGATGCTTATCAACGACGCCGATACCCAGGCGCGCTGGTGGATGCGCGTGAAGGATGAATGGATCGCGGCGCAGAGTGAGGGGCGCCCCTTCGTCAATCCGCTCGAACCCAAGACGCTGCGCTGGCGCAGTTGAGCAAGACCAATGACCGACCTTCGCGCGCTCGAGACCGAACTCCTCGCCGCCGTCGCGGCTGCCAACGACGAAGCGGCGCTCGAAGCCGTGCGGGTTGCGGCGCTCGGCCGCAACGGCTCGGTGTCCGCGCTCTTGAAGACGCTCGGCACGATGACGCCCGAAACGCGCAAGGAGCAGGGCCCGCTCATCAACAGCCTCAAGGACCGAGTCACCGCCGCGCTCGCCGCGCGCAAGGACGCGCTGCGAGAGCTGGCGCTCGAGCAGCGGCTCAACACCGAAACCGTGGACGTCACGCTGCCGGTGCGCGAGCCGCCGGCGGAAATCGGCCGCATCCATCCCATCAGCCAAGTCGCGGACGAGCTAACCGCGATCTTCGCCGACATGGGCTTTGCGATCGCCGAAGGACCCGACATCGAGACCGACGATTACAATTTCACCAAGCTCAACTTCCCGGAAGGCCATCCGGCGCGGGAGATGCAAGACACGTTCTTTTTCAATCCGAAGGCCGACGGCTCGCAGCTGCTGTTGCGCACGCATACCTCGCCGGTGCAGATCAGGACGATGCTGGCGCAGAAGCCGCCGATCCGCGTCATCATCCCCGGCCGCACCTACCGCAGCGACAGCGATCAGACCCACACACCCATGTTCCATCAGGTCGAAGGACTCGTCATCGACAAGGGCTCCCACCTCGGCCATCTCAAATGGATCCTGCAGGAATTCTGCAAGGCGTTCTTCGAGGTCGATCAGGTCAAGATGCGCTTCCGGCCGTCGTTCTTTCCGTTTACCGAGCCTTCCCTCGAGGTCGACATCCAATGCCGGCGCGACAAGGGCGAGGTCAGGTTCGGCGAGGGCGAGGACTGGATGGAGATTCTCGGCTGCGGCATGGTGCATCCGAACGTGCTGCGCAATTGCGGGCTCGATCCCGACGAGTATCAGGGCTTCGCCTGGGGCCTGGGGATCGATCGCATCGCCATGCTCAAATACGGCATGCCGGATCTCCGCCCGTTCTTCGAGGCCGACGTGCGCTGGCTCTCCCATTACGGCTTCCGCCCGCTCGACTTCCCCACGCTTGCGGGAGGATTGAGCAACTGATCGTTCCCGTTGCACGTCTTTATGATCCAATCCGTGGATCGATGGCCATTCGAGACGGTCACGCCCGGCTGGCTGCCCCTGCCACGCCTCCCCTGCAAATGGGAGAGGGAATAGACCCCGAGTCCGCGGAATGATGAAGTTCACCCTCGCTTGGCTCAAGGAGCACCTCGACACCGACGCGCCGCTTGCGGCGATCGTCGACAAGCTCACCATGATCGGGCTCGAAGTCGAGAGCGTCGCAGACCGGGGCAAACTGCTGGCGCCGTTCACCATCGCGCGGGTGATCTCAGCCCAACAGCATCCGAACGCGGACCGCCTGCGCGTGTGCATGGTCGATACCGGTGCGGGCGATCCGGTGCAGGTCGTGTGCGGGGCGCCCAATGCGCGCGCGGGCATGAAGGGCGTGTTCGTGCCGCCCGGGGCTTTCATCCCGGGCAAGAACATGACGCTTGGCATCGGCAAGATCCGCGGCGTCGAGAGCCGCGGCATGCTGGTGTCCGAATTCGAGTTGCAAATCTCCGACGACCACGAAGGCATCATCGAGCTCCCCGACGCGGCGCCGGTGGGCGCGAATTACGCGCAGTGGGCCGGGCTCGACGATCCCGTGATCGAGATCAATCTCACCCCCAACCGCGCCGACTGCGCCGGCGTCAACGGCATCGCGCGCGACCTCGCCGCCGCCGACATGGGCAAGCTCCGGGAAACAAGTATCCGGCCGGTCGAAGGACGGTTCCCGTGCCCAGTGACGGTGACGCTGGACTTCGGGACGACGCCTTCGCTCTGCCCCGCTTTCGCGTTGCGGCTCGTGCGCGGGGTGAAAAACGGACCCTCGTCGGCTTGGCTGCAGCGCCGACTCGTCGCGATCGGCTTGCGACCCATCAACGCGCTGGTCGATATCACCAATTTCATCACCTACGACCGCGGCCGTCCGCTGCACGTGTTCGATGCCGCCAAAGTGCACGGCAATCTCACGGTGCGCCGCGCGCGCGCGGGCGAAAGCCTGCTTGCGCTCGACGGCAAGCGCTACGCGCTCGATCCGACCATCTGCGTGATCGCCGACGAGAGCGGCGTCGAATCGCTCGCCGGCATCATGGGCGGCGAGGCCACGGGCTGTTCGGAGACGACGACGGACGTGCTGATCGAATCCGCGCTTTGGGATGCGCTGAACATCGCGCAGACCGGCCGCAAGCTCGGCATCAATTCGGACGCCCGCTACCGCTTCGAGCGCGGGGTCGATCCCGCCTTCATGCTGCCGGGGCTAGAGCTTGCGACCAGGGTGGTGCTCGATCTCTGCGGCGGCGAACCCTCGGAGGTCACGGTCACGGGCACGCCGGAGGTCCCTGCACGCATCATCGATTTTCCGCTCGACGAACTGCCGCGGCTCACCGGCCTCGAGGTCGACCGGCGCGAGATCGAGCGCGTGCTCGGCCGTCTCGGCTTCTCCGTCGCCGGCAGCGGCAAAACCCTGAGAGTCACCGTTCCGACCTGGCGCGCCGACGTCGAGGGCAAGGCCGACCTGGTGGAGGAAGTGGTGCGCATCCTCGGTGTCGACCGCGTTCCTGCGACGCCCTTCGACCGCGGCGAGGCGCCGCGCAAGCCCGTGCTCACGCCCATTCAACTGCGTACGCGCAAAGCCAAGCGCGCGCTTGCCGCGCGCGGCATGGTCGAAGCGGTCGCCTGGTCGTTCATCGCCAAGCCGCAGGCCGAGCTGTTCGGCGGCGGAAAACCCGAGCTGGCGCTCGCCAATCCAATTGCGTCGGACCTGTCCGACATGCGGCCGAGTCTCATTCCCGGACTCGTCGCCGCGGCGCAGAAGAACGCCGACCGCGGCCTCGCCGACGTAGCGCTGTTCGAGGTCGGGCAGGTCTTTTGCGGCGACCGTCCGCAGGATCAACTGACCGCGGCCAGCGGCGTGCGCCGCGCGCTCGCCAAGGCGACCGGCATCGGGCGCCATTGGTCGGCTCCTGCGGCCGAGGTCGATGCCTTCGATGCCAAAGCCGACGCGCTCGCCGTGCTCGCGGCCGCCGGCGCGCCGGCGCAGGCGCTGCAAGTCGTGCCGGGCGGGCCGCCGTGGTTCCATCCGGGACGCTCGGGCACGATCCAGATCGGCCCGCAGAACGTGCTCGGGCACTTCGGCGAACTGCATCCGCGCGCCCTTGAAACGCTCGATGCCGAGGGCCCGCTGGTCGCCTTCGAGGTGATCCTGGAAAAAATCCCGGAGCCGAAGGCGAAGGCAACGCGAGCGCGGCCGGTTCTGGAGCTGTCTGCGTTTCAACCGGTGGAGCGCGACTTCGCGTTCGTGGTCGATCGTACGGTCAAGGCCGCGGACATCTTGCGCGCGACGCAGAGCGTTGATCGCAAACTCATCACCAATGTCACGGTGTTCGACGTCTACGAGGGCGAAGGGATCGAGCCCGGCAAGAAGTCGATCGCGATCGCGGTGACATTGCAACCGCGGGACAAGACCATGACCGACGCGGAGATCGAGGCGGTGGCCGCAAGGATCGTCGCCGAGGTCGGCAAGCGGACCGGCGGCGTGTTGCGGGCGTGAACGCGCTCACGTGCGTTTGCTCGGGCCGCCGAGGAGCTTCACCACCGCATTGCCCGCACGCTCGCCCGATTCCCAGGCGCCGTTGACGGTGCCCCACAGTGTTTCATGCGTGGCTTCTCCGGCCAAAAAGATACGGTTGCTGAGCGGCTCCGTCAGCGTCTTGCGCGCGGACTGGGCGCCGGGTGCGGCGGCCGAGGTGGCGCCGAGCACCCACGGCTCGTTGTTCCAGCGCGTGGCGTGGCGGCGCTTGACCGCGCCTTTGATGTCGGTGCCGTAAAGCCCTCCGAGCCAGGTGATCGCAAAATCAATCATCGCGGCCTCCCCCTTGGCGGAGAGATCGCGCCCGAAATTGCCCCCCACATCGATCACGCAAATCGTCGAGCCGGCCATGTTGCCGAAGATCGCCGCGGTCTGCCTGCTCTGGCTTCTCTCGAATACCAGCTCATCGGCGCGCAGCCCGAGCGGATTGCCCGTCAATTCCAGCGCCACGTGATCGCGGCTGCCGAGCTTGAGCTTCGACGCGGCCTCGAGGTGGCGCTTCGGCAAATCGGGCGCCAACTTGATCTTTCCACTGGTAAGAACATTGGTCGAGACCGTGATGATAACCGCCTCGGTCCTGAACTGACCTTTCGTCGTGTCGACCTCGATGCGCGAGCGGCTCCACCATTCGATGACTTTCACCGGCGTTGCCAGCAGGAGCGGGAGCGGAGCCGCAAGCTTCGCGAGCAGCGCGCCAAATCCCTGACGGCAGAACGCGCTGTTGTCGCGCTCGCCCGAGCGGGAGAAATCGGCCGCCGAAACCTCCGCGAGCTCCTTGCTGCAGCCGTAAGGCCCGAGCACGAATTCGACTGTCGGCCGCCATTCGCCGAGGTCCTTCGGCAACACCTGGGTACAGGCGACGTCGCTCTTGCGCGCCGCATCCGCAATGGCGGTGTTGGCGCGCACCAGGCTGGCCAGAAAATCCTCCATCTCGCCTTCGCGCGCGTAGCGGCGTCCGATGCGCATGCGCTGGCCGGGCGGGGCCGAATAGATGTCGAACCCGGACTGCATGGCGAGCTTCGCCAGCGGATTGATGTCGGCGGCGTAAATCCAGTGGGCGCCGCGATCATAGGGCACGCCGAATGTCTTGGTGTCGGTGATGCAGCGTCCGCCGACCTGGTCCGCCGCCTCGAGCACGACAAAACGCTTGCCCGCCGCCGCAAGCCGCCGCCCGGCGGCGATGCCGGCGGCGCCCGCGCCCACGACGACGGCATCGACCCAGCCGGAGCGCGGCACCTCGGGTGTGGGCGCCGGACGCGGCGCTGCAAGCGCAGGCGCGGCCGCCAAGGCCGCGGCGGAAGAGGCAAGGAACGATCGGCGGCTCAAACGTCTCATGGCGCACAGAGTGTCAAGCGTTGCGAGGTCTACCACGGAACGCGTGCGGCGCACGTCCAAAATCTTTTCCCGTCATCACCATGCTTGCGGTATCGCCACAGCAATGCCTTATTCAAACGCGGCGCCCACGGAGCCGGAACCAAGGGAGGGAGACGACGATGATCGACGCGGCCGTCAAGGCGCTCGCTCAGATGTTCTCGCCGCCGTTTCGGTTGGTGCTGTTGAAATCCGCCGGGCTCGCGCTCGTCCTGATCGTGCTCATCGCCATTGCCCTTCATCGGCTGCTGGTCTGGCTCGCAACCGCCGGTGCGAATTGGGCCGAGACCGTATTTGGCATCAGTGCACCCGCGCCAGTGTCGATCCTCATCTGGGTTGTTTCCATCGCCGCGGGCCTCGGCATCATCGTCGGATCGGTGTTCTTGATGCCGGCGGTCACCGCGCTGGTCGGCAGCTTCTTCGTCGACGACATCGCGCTCGAAGTGGAACGCACTCACTATCCCACACAGCCTGTCGGCAGGCCGCTGCCGCTGACGCGCGCGCTCGTCGAAGGCGTGAAAACGGCCTTGCTTGTGGTCTTGGTCTATCTCGTCGCGCTGCCGTTCCTCCTCTTCGCCGGCTTCGGCGTCGTCATCTTCTTCCTGGCCAGCGCCTATTTGCTCGGCCGCGAATATTTCGAGTTGGCAGCCATGCGCCACCAACCCGTCGTCGAGGCCAAAGAACTGCGCAAAATGAACCAGAGCACGGTCTTTCTCGCCGGCATGTTCATCGCGGCCTTCGTGTCGATCCCGATCGTCAATCTCGCCACGCCGCTGTTCGGCATGGCTTTCATGGTGCACGTGCATCAGCGGATCATGGACGACATGCGGCCGAGGCTAGACGACAGACGACCCACTATGGAAAAAGCGCGATAGACGCGTTTGTCCTTTTCCTGTCCTCTATCGGCTGCACTCCGTTGGCGGTCATTTGTCCGCCAGCTTCGTCACCGCGACCCCTACCGTGCCGTCGGCCTCCGCAATCACGCGCAGCGTTTTGGCGTCGAACTCGATGCCGACGAGCCGCAGATCGGTGACGGCGGCATCGACGCGAACGCCGTCGGCGCTCTTGCGAAAATCGGCGATCGCCGCGTCGATGCTCTTGCGAGCATTCGCCGCGAGCGGCACGAGATCGACCACCGCGTTCTCCGCCAGCGCCTGTTCCAGATAAGGCACCGCGGTGCGCGCCGCCGTGCCCAGCAAGCCGAAGGCGGCCTCCGACTCGACATCGAGCGCGATGTCGTTTAGGCGCAGCGTCTGATGGGCACGATCGAGCACCGGCCGACCCCACACGTGAACCGTTGCCTCGGCGCCGAAACCGAACCAGCTCTTGTTCTCGTTCGCCTTGACGCGCAGCGAGAGCAGCAGCCGGTCACCCGATGCCGCCAGATTCAAGCTCCGGATCGTGGCGCTGAACGCGCTGCTCTTGTCGTCGGGAAAAGTTTTTCCCTTTAGTTGCGCCTCGAGCAACCGATTCACTTCGGCGAACGGAATATCGATCGGCACCGCGATATTGACTCGACCCTGCTCGATCTGCGGGACGAGCTCCAATTGCGCCGGGAACGGGCAATTGGGCTTGGTCTCGTTGGGCACGATCCGCGTCTGCGCTTCGACGCCGATGGTCAGCGTGAGCGCGCTGCCGTCAATGTGTGGCTGCCCGGCGAAGGCTCGCGTGGGACGAAGCTCCAGCCATAGATTGGGCATACCGGCCGCCGCCGCGCCGAGCGAGATCGAGCGGCACATCTTGGCCCACTCGCGCCGTGCCGCCAGCTCGAGAAAGGGATCATCGCGCAGGCGCGCCTGTAACACCGTCACCTGTTCGTTGACGGCGCGATCGATGAACGGCTTGAGCTCGTTCGATACGCTCAGCTTCACGCCCAGGATCGCCAGAGAGGCATCCGCGAGCGCAACTTGAGGCGTGAGGTTGGGCTCCACCCGCCATGCCGGCAGCAGCGACGGGCGCGCCGTCAGCGTGACGTTGCCATGGAGATCGGCTCGCTGATCGAGCGTCTTACCCTGCAGGTTCTGCATCCCTTGTCCGAGCCGGCCGCCGAGCAGGCCGCCAAGCGCACCCGCGAGATTGCCCGCGTCGCCGGAGATTTGCCCGGTTGCTCGGAACGTTCCGGAGAGCGCGGTCGACACCACGAGCGCATCCGGCCGGCCGCTGACGGCGAGCGGGCTGCGCGCGACCGTCCAGTCGATCTCGGCGTTGGACAGCAACTGCGGCAGCGGGTTGTCGCGCTTGCCCGCAAGATTGCGCGGCGCCGCTGTTTCCAGTGCGCTATGGATCGCGGAGAGTGCAATGGCCGCGGGCGTCACGATCACCGAGTTGCGGGCGACCGGCGTCAGCGGCGGCACCTCGACCAGCGCCGGCCGCTGGTCCTTCGGGCCTGGCGAAAGCCAGTTCAATGCGAAGACCGCGGCGCCGAACGAGACGATGGCGACCACGGCGCCGATGGCGATCTTGGCCCAGGACAGATGCATGCTGGCCACGTCCTCCTAATTGCGGCCGAATCTATTTGACCATCGATCGTGGTGCCAGCAAGGCGGGCCCGGGGGCCAGTCGTCAGTGCTGGGATGAGCGCTGATTGACCACTGTTTTCCCCGGCCACTTGCAGAGGTCGGCGATCAGGCACTTCTCGCAGAGGGGCCGACGCGCCAGGCAGACATAGCGCCCGTGCAGGATCAGCCAGTGGTGCGCATGGCGCTTGTATTTCGCCGGCACCACGCGGTCGAGCTTGGTCTCGACCTCAAGCGGCGTCTTACCGGCTGCCATACCGGTTCGATTGCCGACGCGGAAGATGTGGGTGTCGACGGCGATGGTGGCCTCACCAAAGGCGACGTTGAGCACGACATTCGCGGTCTTGCGGCCGACCCCGGGCAGCGCTTCCAGCGCCTCACGCGTGCGCGGGACCTCGCCCCCATGCTCGTGCACGATTTTCTTCGACAGGGCGATGAGATTCTTCGCCTTGGTGCGGAAGAGGCCGATGGTCTTGATCAAGTCCTGCAAGCGCTCCTCGCCGAGCGCGGCCATCTTTTCCGGCGTGTCGGCGGCGGCAAATAACGCGGGCGTCGCCTTGTTGACGCCGGCGTCGGTCGCCTGCGCCGAGAGCACCACGGCAACCAGCAGCGTGAACGGGTTGATGTGTCTAAGCTCGCCTTTGGGCTCGGGGCGAGCGGCCTTAAAACGGCGGAACGCTTCCTCGATCTCGGCGGTTGTCCATTGCGGCAGCGCGCCGGCCGCGGCCGCGTGGTCGGCGGCCGAACGCTTTGCCGGACTTTTGACTTTAGCCGGCGTGCGCGCGCGGGACTGGCGCAGGCTCTGCACCGTTCTCCGAGGCGCCTTGCCGGCGGTTCTGCGGGCCACCCTGCGAGGTGTCTTGCGAGCCATAGTTCCGGTATAGTGAGCTCCATGGCACCCGACAACGACCCCACCCAAGAACCCGCGATCTTTTCGGCCGTGCTCACCCCGCACCGCTCGCTCAGCCGCAAAGGCTTTTTCGTATTGATGCTGGTAGCGGGCGGAGCAAGCCTCGCGATGGGAACGACATTTCTCCTCGCCGGCGCCTGGCCGGTGTTCGGCTTCTGCGGGCTCGACGTGCTGCTGCTCTATTGGGCGTTCAAGGTGAGCTACCGCCGCGCCAGAGCCTACGAGCAGGTTACCGTCACGCCCTCCGAGCTCACCGTGCGTCAGGTCAGTCACCGCGGCCGGATCAGCGAATGGACGCTCAATCCGCTCTGGGTTCGGCTCGACCGCGTGGTGCACGCGGAGTTCGGCATCGAGCGGCTGTTCTTGGTTTCGCACGGGCGGCGACTTGCGATCGCGGGCTGCCTCGGACCGCAGGAGAAAGAGAGCTTCGCGCTGGCGCTCTCGGCGGCGCTCGGCGAGGCCAAGCGTGGACCAACCCGGACGGTATTCGATTAAGCAATTTGCGCGCAGAAACCGGGTGGTCGGGCCATCGACCGCGGCCTAGGTAGGGAGCAAACGATGGAGGCGACCATGCTCTCTCCCGATCGTGTTCGCGATCATGAGCCGCTCAGCCCCGCCGCCGCAGACTACGACGTCGTGCGCCGGGCCATCGCGTTCGTCTCCGAGCACTGGCGCGCGCAGCCGGAGATCGATGCCATCGCGGCGGCAGCCGGGGTGAGCGCCAGCGATCTGCATCGCCTGTTCCGCCGTTGGGCGGGCATCACGCCCAAGGCCTTCCTGCAGGCACTCACGCTCGACCACGCGCGCAGGCTGCTGCGGGACTCCGCGAGCGTGCTCGATACCACGTTCGAGGTGGGCCTATCCGGGCCGGGTCGGCTGCACGATCTCTTCGTCACTCACGAGGCGATGTCGCCCGGCGAATGGAAGTCGGGCGGGAGCGGGCTGACCATGTCCTATGGCTTTCATCCGTCCCCGTTCGGTACCGCGCTGGTGATGACGGCTCCGCGGGGGCTTGCCGGGCTCGCGTTCGCCGATCCCGGCGAGGAACAGGCCGCGCTCGCCGACATGAAAGGCCGCTGGCCGAAGGCGAACATGGTCGAGGACCGCGCACGTACGGCGCCGCTCGCCCGCCGCATCTTCGATAGCCGGCTGTGGCGGGCCGACCGGCCGCTGCGGGTGGTGCTCATTGGTACCGACTTCGAGGTGCGGGTGTGGGAAACGCTGCTGAGGATTCCCATGGGCCGGGCGATAACCTACTCCGGCATCGCGGCGAAGCTCGGCGCCACCAACGCCGCGCGCGCCGTGGGTGCCGCGGTAGGCAAGAATCCGGTCTCGTTCGTGGTGCCCTGCCATCGCGTGCTGGGCAAAAGCGGCGACGTTACCGGCTATCACTGGGGCCTCACGCGCAAACGCGCGATGCTGGGCTGGGAGGCGGCAAGAGTCGCAAGGTGATAGTGGCAAGCTGATATTGACGGAGCCGTAGCGTAAGCAACGGCCTGTGCCGTCGCCTAACGCAAGACGTCTGCGACGTTCAATGCGGGCGTCGCCGCGCGCGCGAAATCGCCTTTGCGATAGGCCGCAAGCGCTTCCGCGTTCTGCTGATCCATGAAGTCGGCGAGCTTGGCATAGGTCACGCAGCGCACTTCCGGCAGGCCACAGACCGCGCGCGCGAACGATTTGAGCGCCTCGTTATAAGCGCCGCCGCCGTAATTCATGAAATGATGCCCGATGTGCAGCGGCGCGCGGTTTCCGGCGTAATTGGTCTTGAAGTAGCGGAGATAGGTTTGCAGCGTCTGTTCTCGCACCGCCTCGTAACGACGCGGATCGTAGACGGCGCGGGACTGCGCCACGAAAAAATTGTAGTCCATCGACAGCGTGCCCTTGCCCGAGCCTTGGATCTTCAGCATCGCCAAATTGAACCGCCACACTCCGTCGATCTTCTCCGGCCAGGCATTGGCAAAGCTGACCCCGCTGGTGTCGTAGCGGAAGCCGTGCGCCTTGAGGGCGCCATATAAGCCCGCGCCCGTGGCGAGATAGGGCGCGCGGAAACCGATCACATCCGTGACAGCAAATGCGAATTTCGACTCGGCGAGCCCGTTGTTCGGCCCAACATTCTTCAAGACACCGCTGAACGCCCTAAATTCCTTCTCCCAATCACGCACCGACCACGCGGAACCGTTGAAATGGCCGACCGCGTGCGAGGCGATCTCGTGGCCGCTGCGGTAAAGAGCGTTCGCGTATTCGACGCGTTTGCGAACCTGTTCGGGCGAGCCGCCGAAGCTGATGCGGGAATAGCCCCGCCGCTGATGCGGCCCTTCATAGATGTTCCTGCTGCCGTCGGCGATGAAATTGCTGCCGCTGACGAAGAAGGTGAAGTGAAGTCGGTCGCCGTCCCTGTTCAGCTCGCCAGCGAAGTCGGTGAGTTCCTGCCAGCGCTCGAGCTCGGTGCAATTGTCGAACGCCATGACGATGAATTGCGGCGGGCGATCGACGCCCGCCTGCGCTGGCGCAAGGGCGCCAAAGGTCACGAGCGTCGCCACTGCGGCGACGAGTCGTCCGGCGGTCAATTCAGCCCCCCGACCGAAAGTGACAGCGATTCAGTGGCAGTTTATCCGATCTCGGGGTCGAATTGATTGCCGTCCATGGGATTGACCACGGCGCCGAGCAGAAATCGCGCCGGTGTGACACGAAAAGCACGGTTTCGCATTGCCACCGATCCGCGGCGAGCGGCCGCGCTGGTTGACGATGGTGTCGCAATCCCACACAACCACTCGACGCGCCGTCGTTGCGCGCGGCTGCAATTTCAGCAACGCCGGTGAGGCACGGGGACCGTGGAGATGCAGAAGCGCCGTCCGGTGATGCTGGTCGTACTTGACGGCTGGGGCTGGCGCGAGGAGGCGGCCGATAACGCCATCCGCCAGGCGCGGACTCC
>JBKOXY010000003.1:0-3509 GCA_046725125.1 Pseudomonadota bacterium
TGTACGTCAAGGCGCTGGCCGCGCCATTCACGGTAAACACCATGCCTGAGGGCACGCTGAAAGCCCTCGCCGAACATGGCGATGTCGGCGCAACGATGCCGGCGGACGGCGGCAACAGCGAAGAGGAGCTGGCACGGTTTGCCGAGGCGAAGATCGACGTCCATGCCCTGGCGAAGCAGCTTCAGGACGAAGGTGCCAAGTCCTTCGTCAATTCCTGGAACGACCTGATGGGTGTGATCAGCTCCAAATCCGCCGTACTCAAGCGAGCGAGCTAGCGCGGTGAAGGCGAAGTCGCAGCCCGCCGCCGAGCGCCGGCGACGGCGGCAAGATCGAGCTGACGTCGCAAAGACGTCCGCAGCCGGGAAGGTGTTGGTCGTCGATGTGGGCGGAACCTCGGTCAAGATCCTTGCCACCGGACGAAACGAGGAGCGCTCATTTCCATCCGGACCGACGTTGACCCCCAAGCAAATGGTGTCCGGGGTCAAGAAGCTCGCCCGGGGTTGGACGTATGACGTGGTGTCGATCGGCTATCCCGGCCCGGTTCTCCACTGCCGGCCAATGGCCGAACCATACAACCTGGGACGCGGATGGGTAGGGTTCGATTTCGCAGCAGCGTTCGGTCGCCCTGTGAAAGTCGTCAACGACGCCGCGATGCAGGCTCTGGGGAGCTACAACGGCGGCAAGATGCTCTTTCTAGGCCTCGGGACGGGACTTGGATCGACCATGATTGTGAACGGAATCGTGGAGCCCATGGAGCTCGGTCACCTGCCTTACAAGAAGGGTACCTATGAGGACTACGTGGGCCGGGTCGGGCTGGAGCGCCACGGCAAGAAGGAATGGCGCCGTCACGTTGCCGACGTGGTGGCGCGCTTCATCGCCGCGCTCGAGCCCGACGAAACCGTGATTGGGGGCGGCAACGTCAAGAAACTCCATGCGCTGCCGCCGCATTCTCGCGCAGGCGACAATGCCAACGCCTTCCGCGGCGGATTCCGCCTGTGGGGAGAAGAACGCGCTCTCCCGCACACCGGGACTCGCTCGAAACCACGGACTTGATCGAAGAGGTGCCACAGATGGCTGCACGATCGGAGATGCCTCGCCCGCGATCGACGAGCAGACACGCCGTATGGCGTGCGCTCGAAGATCACTACAGAACAATGCGTGGCCGGCACCTGCGCGACCTGTTCGCGGAGGATCCCGCGCGCGGCGAGCGGATGACGGTGGAAGCCGCCGGTGTGTTCCTGGATTATTCGAAAAATCGCGTCGAGGACGGGACGTTGAGCTTGCTCGTCGAGCTCGCCGAGCAATCCGGGCTGCGCGAACGAATCGACGCGATGTTCCGCGGCGAGAAAATCAACGTCACGGAAAATCGCGCGGTCCTGCACGTGGCGCTGCGGGCGCCGAGAGGCGCGTCCATCGTCGTCGACGGCAAGAACATCGTGCCGGAGGTTCATGACGTGCTCGACAAGATGGCCGAGTTCGCCAACCGCATCCGCAGCGGCCAATGGAAAGGCCACACCGGAAAGCGCATCCGCAACGTCATCAATATCGGCATCGGCGGCTCCGACCTCGGCCCGGTGATGGCGTACGAAGCTCTCAAGTACTACAGCGACCGCGCCATGACGTTCCGCTTCGTGTCCAATGTCGATGGCACCGATTTTGTCGAGGCGACGCGTGATCTAGATGCGGCGGAAACGCTGTTCATCATCTCCTCGAAGACCTTCACCACGCTGGAGACGATGACCAATGCACAAAGCGCGCGCGATTGGTCGCTTCGCGGCCTTGGTGGCGATGCCAAGGCGGTAGCCAAGCATTTCGTCGCGGTTTCGACGAACGGCGAAAAAGTCGCAGAATTCGGCATCGATATTGCCAACATGTTCGAGTTCTGGGACTGGGTGGGCGGGCGTTACTCCATGGACTCCGCCATCGGCCTGTCGACCATGCTCGCGATCGGGCCCGACCACTTCCGCTCCATGCTGGAAGGGTTTCACGCGGTCGACGAACATTTCCGTAGCGCGCCATTCGGGCGCAACCTACCGGTGCTCATGGGTCTGCTCGGCGTCTGGTACAACGACTTCTTCGGCGCACAAACCGTCGCGGTATTGCCCTACGACCAATATCTCAAGCGCTTTCCGGCCTATCTCCAGCAGTTGACGATGGAGAGTAACGGCAAGCATGTGACGCTCGCCGGGACGCCGGTGGACCATCAGACCGGTCCGATCTATTGGGGCGAGCCGGGAACCAATGGCCAGCACTCGTTCTATCAATTGATCCATCAGGGCACCCGGCTTATTCCCTGTGACTTCATCGCCTTCGCACAGCCGCTCAACAAGCTCGGCCGGCATCACGATATGCTGCTGGCGAACGTATTTGCACAGACCGAGGCGCTCGCCTTCGGAAAAACGCGCGAGCAAGTCAAGGCCGAAGGCACGCCCGATTGGCTCGTCCCGCATCGGGTGTTCGAAGGCAATCGGCCGTCCAACACCATCGTGATGGATCGTTTGACCCCGGCCGCGCTCGGGAAGCTGGTTGCGCTGTATGAGCACAGCGTATTCACCCAGGGAACGATCTGGGACATCGACTCGTTCGATCAGTGGGGTGTCGAACTCGGAAAGGTCCTGGCTCAGCGCATCATCCCGGAGCTCGAAAGCAAGGGTGAGCCCAAGCTCGGCCATGACAGCTCGACCAACAACCTGATCCGCCGCTACCGCACGCTCAGGGGCGCAATGTGACGACCGACGCAATCAAGCTCGCTCCATCGATCCTCGCGGCCGATTTCGCCCGCTTGGGCGAGCAGGTGGCCGAGGCCGAGCGTGCGGGAGCGGACCGCATCCACGTCGACGTCATGGATGGACATTTCGTGCCGAATCTTTCCATGGGCGCGGCGGTCGTCGGATCGCTGCGAAGGGTGACGCGCCTGCCGCTGGAGGCGCACCTGATGATTTCCAATCCCGATTTCTTTGTCGACGAATTCGCGCAGGCCGGGACCGATTCATTTCTGGTTCACTGGGAGGGTAACAATGATCTGTCGCGGACCGTGCAACGCATCAAAGCGTTGGGGAAGCGGGTCGGCGTTGCCATCAACCCGGCCACGTCCGCCGCGGTGCTCGAAGAAATCATGCAGGACCTCGACCAGATACTGGTCATGACCGTGAACCCGGGATTCGGGCATCAGCATTTCCTCCCCGCGACGCTCCCGAAGATCGGGCGTGCGCGGGAGATGATCGATCGAATCAAGCCCGGATGCGGCCTCGAGGTGGACGGAGGGGTCGATGCGACCACTGCCCCGCTGGCGGTTGCGGCGGGAGCCGATGTGCTGGTGGCCGGGTCGGCGATTTTCAACGACGGCGAAAGTGTTACCGCCGCCATGCAGCGGCTGCGGGCCGCAGTTCAGCGCTAACGGAGAAGAATGTCATGCAGCTCGCGATGATCGGATTGGGCAGGATGGGCGCCAACATGGTGCGGCGCCTGATCAAGGACGGCCATCAGTGCGTGGTCTTCGACATGTCGCC
>JBKOXY010000279.1:0-5798 GCA_046725125.1 Pseudomonadota bacterium
TCGATCTCTGACAGGATCGTGTCTAGACCGTGAGCGATCTTGCGGGCATCGTCGGCCGTGATGATGCCTTGTTTGGCGAGCATCGCGGCGTGGGCCTGGCTCGCGGCAATGTCCTGGCGAAAGAGGTGCCGGTCGAAATCGACGGAGGCGTTGATGTCCTCCATGACCGCGTCGGGGCTGGTGCGGAAGCGCCCGCCCCACATCTTGTTGCTCATGGCACGTCTACCGAGGTTTCGCCGACTATGACCGGACCCGAAGACGCAGGGCGAATCCATGCCAAGAAGCGGCTTGCCATGGTCGTGGCCGGTGGTATCGCCGGCGTCGCCGCCGGACTGGCGGCGGTATACGGGATCGGGACGTTGAAGCGCAATGCGGCCGATGCTGCCTGCGCGCCCGCGGTCGAGCTGGCGCAGCGCCTGGCGCCGCTGGCGCGCGGGGAAGTGGCCGCGTTCACGGTCGCCGATCGATCGCTGCGCCTGCCCGACCTCGCCTTCCGGGACGCGGAGGGGAGCGAGCACCGCCTCGCCGATTGGCGCGGGCGCACGGTGCTGCTCAACCTATGGGCCACCTGGTGCGTGCCCTGCCGCAAGGAGATGCCGGCACTCGACGCGCTCGAAGGAAAACTCGGCGGGCCGGCTTTCGAAGTGGTCGCGATCAACATCGACACCCGCGATCCCGACAAGCCGCGCGCCTGGCTCAAGGAGGTCGGCGTTGGTCGGCTGGGCTATTATGCCGACCCCAGCGCCAAGGTTTTTCAGGACCTGAAGACGGTGGGTCGTGCCGCCGGAATGCCGACGACGTTGCTGGTCGATCCAGCCGGCTGCGAGCTCGGCACGGTGGCGGGCCCGGCCGAATGGGCAAGCGAGGACGCCGTAAAGCTCGTGACCGCGGCGCTTGAGCGATAGCGTCCGCGCTGGGGCGAGCTTCGGGACTCACGGAGCAGGAACGATGACCCCTGCGATCAACGCCGCATTCGCATCGATGAGCCTGATAGCGGGGTTGCTCGCTTTGTCCTCGTCGATGGCATTGGCGGAGCGCGCGGCGCCGGCGCGCGTGATCAAGTGCGAGGGACCCTTCGGTCGTAACGGCAGCCATGCCGGCCTGGTGAAGGCATTCGGAAACAACAACGTCGCCTACCAGGAGATCGGCGATGGGCAAGACACGAGAATCAAGGCCAGCGTGCTTTATCCCAATGACCCGAAAGCGAGGCTGGAATTCATCTGGAGAGACGAGAAGGCGCGGCGCCGGCCGACGGTGATCAGGGCCAAGGATCAGTCGGCCTGGTCGAGCGCGAACGGCATTCGCATCGGCACGGCGCTCGCCGACATCGAAAAGATGAACGGCAAGCCATTCAAGCTGTCGGGCTTCGACTGGGATTACGGTGGCCGGGTCACGGACTGGCAAGGCGGCGCGCTGGGCAAGCCACAGCCCGGCGGCTGCGTTCTCGGCATCGAATTCGTACATCCGGAGGACGCCGCCGAGGAGAATTTGACCAAGGTGAGCGGCGACCGCGAGTTCCTCTCCGACAATGCCGATATGCGCGCTGTCGAGCCTTACGTCGCGGTGGTGACCTTGTCCTATCCCAAGCGCTGATCACCCGCGCCGGCTTTTGCGGACGTGCGGTGCTCGCCACACATGGCGCGGCGTACCGGACGCGCAAAAGGAATTGTCACCGCGTCGGCACCGGCTTTTCGCCGCGATAGTCGTAGAAGCCGCGCTGCGTCTTACGACCGAGCCAGCCGGCCTCGACATATTTCACCAACAGCGGACACGGGCGGTACTTGGAGTCGGCCAAGCCCTCGTGCAGCACCTGCATGACCGAGAGACAGGTGTCGAGCCCGATGAAGTCCGCCAGCTCGAGCGGCCCCATCGGGTGGTGCGCGCCGAGTCGCATGGCGGTGTCGATCGCTTCGACATTGCCGACGCCTTCATAGAGCGTGTAGATCGCCTCGTTGATCATCGGCAACAGAATTCGGTTGACGATGAAGGCGGGGAAATCCTCCGCCACCGCGATGGTCTTGCCAAGCTTTGCCACGTATTGCTTGGTCGTGTCGAACGTCGCGTCATCGGTGGCGATGCCGCGGATGAGCTCGACCAGCTCCATCAGCGGCACCGGATTCATGAAATGGATGCCGATGAAGCGCTCCGGCCGGTCGGTCGAAGAGGCGAGCCGCGTGATCGAGATTGACGACGTATTGCTGCCGATGATGGCGTCAGGCTTGAGCAGGGGGCAGACACTGGCGAAGATCGTGCGCTTGATCTCTTCCTTTTCGGTCGCCGCCTCGATGACGAGATCGCAATCGCCGAAGGCTTCGAATGTCTCCGCCGGGGTGATGCGTTTGAGCGCGGCCTGCCGCTCCTCTTCGGTGATGCGCTTGCGGCTTACCTGCCGCGCCATGTTGCCGTTGATGGTTGCAATCCCGGCCTTGATCCGGTCGGCGGACAGGTCGTTGAGCTTGACGTCGAAACCGGCGAGCGCGCTGACATGCGCGATGCCGCCACCCATTTGACCCGCCCCGATAACGCCGATCTTGCGAATATGAAGCGCCATGTTGCCGGAACGGGCCTTCGGCCGCTCTTTGACCTCGATCATGTTCTTCCGCCTTTTCTACGCCGATCCTGACCGCGACACCACGGGTCCATGGTCGCACGTGCCGCCATGGTCAACGGCCGAGCTTGCCGAGTTCCGCCGCCAATTCCGGCAGCGCCTGGTAAAGATCGGCAACGAGTCCATAGTCGGCGACCTGGAAGATCGGCGCCTCTTCGTCCTTGTTGATGGCCACGATCACCTTCGAATCCTTCATGCCGGCGAGATGCTGGATCGCGCCTGAAATCCCGACTGCGATGTAGAGTTCGGGCGCCACAACCTTGCCGGTCTGCCCGACCTGCCAGTCGTTCGGGGCATAACCGGCATCGACCGCCGCGCGCGAAGCGCCGACCGCTGCACCCAGCTTGTCGGCGACCGGCTCGATATATTTGGCGAAGTTCTCCCGGCTTTGCATGGCCCGCCCGCCGGAAATGATGATTTTCGCCGAGGTGAGCTCCGGGCGCTCCGATTTCGACAGTTCCTCGCCCACGAAGGTGGAAACGCCGGGATCGGCGGCGGCACCCGCCTCCTCGATCGGCGCAGAGCCGCCGCCCGCGCCGGTCCCCTGGAAGGTCGAGGTGCGCACCGTGATCACCTTGGTCTTGTCCTTCGAGCGCACGGTCTGCACCGCGTTGCCGGCATAGATCAGCCGCTCGAAGGTGTCGGGACCGATCACCTTGACGATGTCGGAGACCTGCATGACGTCGAGCAGCGCCGCAACGCGCGGCATGATGTTCTTGCCCGTGGTGGTCGCCGGCGCGACGATGGCATCGTAAGCTCCCGCCAGCGAGTGGATGAGCGCCGCCACCGGCTCGGCCAGCATGTGCTCGTAACCGGCGCCGTCGGCGAGCAGAACCTTGCTCACGCCATCAAGCTTGGCAGCGGCTTCGGCCACCGGGCGACAGTTCTTGCCGGCGACCAGCACATGCACGGGCTGTCCTAGCGCCTTGGCGGCGGTCAGCGCCTTGGCGGTCGCATCCTTGAGCGTCTTGTTGTCATGCTCGGCGAGGAGGAGCGTGGTCATGTCGACGGGCCTACCATCTGGGCTGTTATCCTCCGCGCAGAGGGATGATCCAACTAACCGCCGCACGCCGTGAGGGATATGGCGCGAGCTTGTGAACGTTCGATGTTTACTGAGTGCCCGCTTGCGCGCGCATGCCACTTGCGCGGCTTGAGGGCCACATGCGCCGGCATCAAATCAGCCCCATCTCGTTCTTGAGCTTGTCGACGAGCTCGCCCACCGTTTTCACCTTAACCCCGGCCTTGCGGCCCGCTGGCTCGGTGGTCTTGAGCACGTCGAGCCGCGGCGCGACGTCGACGCCATAGGCCTCGGGCGTCTTCTCGTCGATCGGCTTTTTCTTCGCCTTCATGATGTTCGGCAAGCTGGCATAGCGCGGCTCGTTGAGCCGCAAATCGGTGGTCACGATTGCCGGGCTTTTGAGCTTGACCGTCTGCAAGCCGCCATCGACCTCGCGCGTGACCAAAAGGCTCTCACCCTCGATCACCACTTTTGATGCAAAGGTGCCCTGCGGCCAGCCGGTGAGCGCCGCCAGCATCTGGCCGGTCTGATTGCAGTCGTCGTCAATCGCCTGCTTGCCCATGATGACGAGACCGGGCTTTTCCTGCTCGACGATGGCCTTGAGGATTTTGGCGACCGCGAGCGGCTCGAGCGTCTTGTCGGTCTTCACCAGGATGCCGCGGTCGGCTCCCATGGCCAGGCCGGTACGGATGGTCTCGGCCGCCTGCGGCGGGCCGATCGACACGCAAACGATCTCGGTCGCCTGGCCCTTCTCTTTGAGCCGGAGCGCCTCCTCGACGGCGATCTCGTCGAAGGGATTCATCGACATCTTGACGTTCGCCAGCTCGACGCCGCTGCCGTCGCTCTTGACGCGAATTTTGACGTTGTAGTCGACGACCCGCTTCACGGGCACCAGAATTTTCATGGAGTTCGCTCTCGCGACGACAGCCTCGGCGGCCCCGGGCGCCCGGCAAAGACGGCGGCAACCTAATGGCCGCTGCCTTGCAGTGTCAACGGAGGTCGGTCAGCCTCGCCGCACGGGCGGCGGGGTTGGGACCGATCTGCACCACCGTATCCGGCACCGGCTGCAGGCATTGGAACAGCTTGACCGCCCGCGGTTTGAGTAGCGGGAACAGCACAGCCCCCGCCAGCAGACCGCCGAAATGGCACCAATAGGCGACCTCGCTCTTCGATGACGCGCCCAGATTCCACAACTGGCTGATCACGAACAGGCCGACCACCCAAAAGGCGCTGATCCGCAGCGGGATGATGGTGAGCAACACCGTGATCTTGGCGCAGGGGCGCAGCATCACATAGCCCACCACGACGCCGGCGATCGCGCCCGAAGCGCCGATCAGCTCGATCGTGGAATGTGGATCATTGGCCACGAACACGAGCCCGCCGATGGCCCCGCAGAGAAGATAGAAGGCGAGATAGCGGGCGCGGCCGAGCGCCCGCTCGACGTCGTCGCCAAACACCCACAGGAAGACCATGTTGCCGACGAGATGTGCGATATCGGCATGGAAGAATTGGTAGGTGACGAGGGTCACGAAAGCCGGCACCCATCCCCGCGCGCCGACCTCGCCGATCAATGCCGCGGGCGTCAAACTGAAGGTATCGATCAGCCGATCGAACGCGAGCTGGCTCGCCCCGGTCTCGTAGAAGAAGACCGCGAGGTTGGCGGCGATCAGGCACCAGGTGACGACCGGCTTCACCGGCGGGACGAAGGGATTGTCGTCGTAGATCGGCACGACCACGCAAGGTCTCCCCGATCACCGATTCTGTCCCGGCTGCCACAGCACGTCGGATGCCCCCTTGTCGTTGGCGTGCCTCCCCGCGACGAAAAGAAAATCCGAGAGTCGGTTGACGTATTTGAGCGCCGCCGGCGTGACGCCTTCGCCCGGCTTGTCGTTGAGCTCGACCATCATCCGCTCGGCTCGGCGGCAGACGGTGCGTGCGAGGTGAAGGTACGCGGCGGCCGGACGGCCGCCCGGCAGGATGAAGGACCGCAGCGGCGCGAGATCGGCATTGAGCTCGTCGATCCGCTGCTCCAGCCACTCCACCTGTGCGTCGGTGACGGTCATGCGCGCGCCGCCCGGCCCCTTCTCCGACAGGCAGAGATCGGCCTCGACGTCGAACAGATCGTTTTGGATGTGCGCCAGCATGACGTCGAGCGCGCGGTCGCCACCGGCG
>JBKOXY010000276.1:0-2867 GCA_046725125.1 Pseudomonadota bacterium
CCCCCCCCCCCCCGAGAACTACACCTATACGCGGTCGTCGGCAGCGTCAGATGTGTATAAGAGACAGGTCCAGGACCTGCTCGTGCGCATGCTCGGAAACGTCACCTCTTGCCAGGCGATGATGTTGCGGTTGAGCCAGTTGCAGGACCCGGGACTGATGAAAGATGAGCATGCGTCGCTGGCGAAAGCCTTCACCACGGTCAAATGCCGCGAGACCGTCGGCTATGCACGCGAATTGCTCGGCGGCAACGGCATCCTGCTCGAGAACCATGTCGGTCGCTTCGTTGCCGACGCCGAAGCTATTTATTCCTATGAAGGCACGCGCGAAATGAACACGCTGATCGTCGGCAAATCCATAACTGGCCTCAGCGCCTTCGTCTAAACGCGGGTCCAGAGCTGCCGCGCTGAACGGGAAGCCTCTAGCACGACGTCCAGCACTCAATCCAGGCGTCTCTTGATCACGGAGTCGCTATAAATGCCGCGGAGCAGAAAGCGTCTACAAAATTATCGAGGTGGTCGATACCAGCACCGAGTCTCGGGAGAGCGCCGCCAAGCGGTTGCGGTCGATGTAGAGAGAATTGGATAGACTTGATGACCGAGCATGTGATCGTCACTGATGCCGACGGCATCCGCACCATCCGGATGAACCGACCCGACAAGAAGAACGCGCTTACGCTCGCCATGTACGAGGCGATGACGGCTGCGCTCGAGGGCGCGAACGCGGATGATTCCGTCCATTGCGTGCTGATCGCGGGCGTGCCTGGGGCGTTCTCGGCCGGCAACGATCTGGCGGATTTTCTCAAGGCCGCGGAAAGCTCAGGCGGCCTCGATCGCCCGGCGCTGCGCTTCCTGCCTGCGCTCGTTCGCTGCAACAAGCCGATGGTCGCGGCCGTGAGCGGGGTTGCGGTCGGCGTCGGCGCCACCATGCTGTTCCACTGCGATTTTGTGGTCGCTGGCTCGGACGCATACTTTTCAACGCCCTTCGTCAGCCTCGGCCTGATCCCGGAAGCGGCCTCGAGCCTGCTGGCGCCGCGCCTGATGGGTCAGCGCCGCGCGTTCGAGTTCCTGGTCATGGGGCACCCGCTTAACGCGACGCAGGCCAAGGAGTTCGGCATCGCTAACATTGTAGTCGCGCCTGAGGACGTCGACACCGAAGGCTTGAAGGCGGCGCATGAGATCGCGGCGCTGCCGGCCAGCGCGGTCGCACTTTCGCGCGCTCTGACGCGCGGAGCGACCGATGAGTTGCTGGCGCGCATCGATCAGGAAGCCAAAATCTTCAGCGAACGTATAAATTCGCCGGAGGCCAAGGCGGCCTTCGAAGCATTCTTTGCACGCAAGCGGTGACGTCGATGTCGCTCAAAGGCAAGACCCTCTTCATCACCGGCGCTTCGCGGGGCATCGGGCTCGCGATCGCGCTGCGCGCCGCCCGCGACGGCGCCAATATCGCGATCGCGGCCAAGACCGAGACCGCGCATCCCAAGCTCGAAGGCACGATCCATTCGGCGGCGGAGGCAATCGAACAGGCCGGCGGCCAGGCCCTGCCCCTGGTCGTCGACGTGCGCGACGAGGCCGTGGTCAAGGGTGCGATCGCCCAGACCGTGACCCGCTTCGGCTCGCTCGACATTGTCGTCAACAACGCGAGCGCGATTTCGCTGGTCCCGGTCGCCCAGACCGATATGAAGCGCTTCGATCTGATGCATCAGATCAATGCGCGCGGCACCTTCATGGTCTCGAAATATGCGATCGCGCATTTGGAGAGGGCGCAAAACCCGCACATCCTGATGCTGTCCCCGCCGCTCGACATGGCGGAAAAATGGTTTGCGCCATATACTGGCTACACGATGGCCAAGTTCGGCATGAGCATGGTGGTGCTTGGGCTCGCCGGCGAACTGCGCCCCAAGGGCATCGCCGTCAACGCACTGTGGCCCCGCACCACGATCGCGACCGCCGCGATCAAGAACTTGCTCGGGGGCGACGCCATCATGCGCAGGTCGCGAACGCCGGATATACTCGCCGACGCCGCCTATGTGATATTTACGAAGCCGGCCAAGAGCTTCACCGGCCAGTTCCTGATCGACGATACGTTCCTCGCCGGCGAAGGCGTCACCGATTTCGACGCGTACCGCGTCGATCCGAGCCAGCCGCTATTGCCGGATTTCTTCGTGCCGGACTCAAGTAAACCCCCGCCGGGCGTGAGCTTGGCGGCGAAGGCCTGATGTTGGCGCGCGTCGCCGCACAGCCGCTCCGATCTCGCCTTGTAACGGGTAGGCCGTCAGGCGGGCGTTTTGAGTCGCAGGCCGAGGATGTGTTTGGATCGGCGTCCGTACTTCGACGATAGACACGCGTGCCCGCGGATCGCGCGGCGAACGCCGCATGACCTGATGCAAACTGGAGGATAGCATGACCGAGGCCGTAATTGTTGCGACCGCCCGCACGCCAATCGGAAAGGCCTATCGCGGCGCGCTGAACAACACCGAAGGTCCGACAATGGCCGGGCATGTGATCGGGGAGGCGGTCAGACGCGCGAAGGTGGAGCCGGGTGAGGTTGAGGATGTCGTCATGGGATGTGCCCTGCAGCAGGGCACCACGGCGATGAACGTCGCGCGCAAGGGCGCGATCCGCGCCGGATTGCCATTCACCGTTGCCGGCACCACGATTGATCGGCAATGCGCGTCGGGCTTGCAGGCGATCGCGGTCGCCGCGCGTTCGGTGATGCTCGATGGCGTAACGATCGTGGTGGCCGGCGGCATCGAATCGATCAGCCTCGTGCAGAACGAGCACATGAACCAGTTTCACGCGGTCGACGACGGGCTCATGGCGATGAAGCCCGCGATGTATATCTCGATGCTCGAGACCGCCGAAGTGGT
>JBKOXY010000479.1:0-2130 GCA_046725125.1 Pseudomonadota bacterium
CACGTCCTTCCGGCCGCGCGCGACTACGGCGCGCTCTACCGCTCGTTCCGCTGGCAGATCCCGGCGCGCTACAATATCGGCGTCGACGTCTGCGACCGCTGGGCCGAGATCGATCCGGCGCGCACCGCCATTTTCAACCTGCGCGCTGACGGCGCGGTGGAAGAGGTGAGCTACGGCGCGTTGCGCGAGGCCTCGAACCGCCTCGCCAACGCGCTTGCCGCCCGCGGCATCGGGCGCGGCGATCGCATCGCGCTGCTGCTGCCGCAGGGGCCAGTGGTCGCCGTGAGCCACATCGCCATCTACAAGCTCGGCGCCATCGCGCTGCCGCTGGCGATGCTGTTCGGCGTCGAGGCGATTGCGTACCGCCTCGAGGATTCCGGTGCGCGGGCGCTGATCACCAACGCGCAGGGGCTTGCGAAGCTCGCCGCCGGCCGCGCCGTCGCGTCCGCTCTTGAATTCGCGTGGTCGATCGACGGGCCGGCGGACGGCGCCGAAGACTTGCACGCGGTGCTCGCGCGCGCCGCCTGCGACTTCACGCCGGTCGCCACCACGCCCGACGACCCCGCGCTGATGGTCTATACGTCCGGCACCACCGGGCCGCCCAAAGGCGCGCTGCATGCCCATCGCGTGCTGCTCGGGCATCTCCCCGGCATCGAGTTTCCGCACGAATTTCTGCCGCAGCCCGGCGACCGGTTCTGGACGCCGGCGGACTGGGCCTGGGCCGGGGGTCTCCTCAACGTGCTGCTGCCGGGCCTGCATTACGGCGTGCCGGTGGTGGCGCAAAAATTCGACAAGTTCGATCCCGAGCAAGCCTTCGCGGTGATGGCGAAGATGGGGGTACGCAACGCCTTCATCCCGCCGACGGCGCTGCGCATGTTGCGCTCGGTGCCGCGCCCACATGCGAACGTGCGCCTGCGCTCGGTCGGCTCCGGCGGCGAGGCGCTCGGGGCCGAGACCTACGAATGGGGTAAGTCGGCGCTCGGCATCACGATCAACGAGTTCTACGGCCAGACCGAATGCAATCTGGTGCTGGCCTCGTGCGCGGCGATCGATGTGTCGCGGCCCGGCGCGATCGGCAAGCCGGTGCCCGGCCATCGTGTCGCGGTGATCCGGCCCGATGGCTCGCCCTGCGCCGCCGGCGAGCTCGGCCAGATCGCGATCAAGCGGCCCGACCCGGTGATGTTCCTGCAATATTGGGGCAAGCCCGACGCCACGCGCGAAAAATTCATCGGGGAGTGGATGACCACGGGCGACCAGGGCGTCACCGACGCGGACGGCTACGTCGCGTTCGTGGGCCGCGACGACGATGTCATCACCTCGTCGGGTTACCGCATCGGCCCGAGCGAGATCGAGGATTGCCTGATCCGGCATCCCGCGGTGGCGCTGGCCGCGGTGGTGGGCAAGCCCGATGCGCTGCGCACCGAGATCGTGAAGGCCTTCATCGTGCTCAAAGCTGGACATCCGCCGTCCGAGGCGCTCGCCGCCGACATCCAAGGCTTCGTGAAGACGCGGCTCTCCGCCCATGAATACCCGCGCGAGGTCGCCTTCATCGACGAGATGCCGATGACCACCACGGGCAAGGTGATCCGCAGATTGCTGCGGCAGCAGGCGTGAGCAAGCGACCAGGCGCTGGGTCAGCCGCCTTGTCGTCGGATCACGAAGCGGCTGCGGTCATACCCGCGACGTCGGATTGCTCGTCAGTCGACGCGGCGGTTCTGCGCAGCATCGAATCGCCGCCGTGCATCGTGGATGGCCGAACGGTTTTGTCGGGCCCATAGGCCGAGGCTGCTCACGGGCTCGAGCAACGAATGTCCGAGCTTCGTCAGCGCATAGTCGACGCGTGGCGGAATGGTCGGGAAGACCGTGCGTGTCACGAGGCCGTCCCGCTCCAGGCCCCTCAGCGTCAAGGTCAGCATCCGTTGCGAAATGCTCCCGAGCGCTCGGCGCAATTCGTTGAACCGTTTGGGGCCGTCACCCAGCGTGCTGACGACCAGCACCGTCCATTTGTCGCCGACGCGCGCGAGCACCTCGCTGACGGCGCGGCAATCCTCGGGCACGTGCAGGTTACTCGGTATCAGCGATGTGCCTTCTTGCCGTCGCCGCCTGGGCATCTATCTAGCCTCGGTATCA
>JBKOXY010000078.1:0-5330 GCA_046725125.1 Pseudomonadota bacterium
GCCGTCGCGCACGAGGCTCGCTTTGGCCGTGGTGCCGCCCATGTCGAAGGAGATGACGTTGCGGAAGCCGAGCGCGCAGCCGACCTGCGCCGAGGCGATGATGCCGCCGACCGGCCCCGACTCCATCATGGCGGCCGGCCGCGCGGTCGCGATCTCGGGCGTCATCAAGCCGCCGTTCGAGCGCATGATCGAGAGCGCGCCGCCAAATCCGATGTCGCTCAGACTCGTCCTGAGTTCTTTCACGTAGCCGCCGATCTTCGGTCCGACATAGGCGTTCACCACCGTGGTCGACATGCGTTCGAACTCGCGATATTCGCGCAGGATCTCGTGCGACAGCGAAACATAGGCCCGCGGCATGGCGGCGCGGATCATGTCGCCGGCGATGCGCTCATGCTCGGGATTGACGTAGGAGTGAAGGAAGCAAACCGCGACCGCCTCCACCCCTTCGGCGGCGAGCGCGCGGCAGGCTTCGGCAATACCGGCGCGATCGAGCGGCACGTACACCTCGCCCGAGCTCAAGAGCCGCTCGTCGACCTCGCGCGTGAGGTGGCGCGGCACCAGTGGCCGGTGACGGTGAAAGAACAGGCTGTAGGCCTCCGGCCGGTTGCCGCGACCGATGATGTACACGTCGCGCGTGCCGCGCGTGACGACGAGGCCGGTCTTGGCGCCCTTTCGTTCGATGAGCGTGTTGATGGCGATGGTCGAGCCGTGGATCAGCTCGTCGATGGCGTCAGCGGCGAGGGCGCTCTTGCGGATGCAGTCGATGACGCCCTGCCCGAGTTGCGCGGGGGTGGTGAGGCTCTTGGCCTGCACGAAGCGCCGGGCGGCGTCGTCGAACCCGATCAGATCGGTGAAGGTGCCTCCGATATCGATGGCGACGACAAGCACGCGTGGCGACTCCAGCCGACCGCATCCCAGGACTTGCGCCGCGCCCGGGACACGCAGCGGATTTTCAACGTTGTGCGGGATTGCCGCATCGCGCCGGCCGTGGGCAGGCGCTAGAAAATCAGCGATACTTCAGCAAAAGGCAAGGACCTCAGGGAGACGGCGAATGCGGACGTGGCTTGCGGCTGCGGTGATGACTTGTTTGCTGCCGGCGGCGGCGGCCGCGCAAGAGGCGAATTACCCGACCAAACCGGTGACGATCATTGTGCCGGCGGCGCCCGGAGGGGTGACCGACGCGCTCGGCCGCACGCTGGCGCAGCGCTTCACCGAAGCCTGGGGCCAGCAGGTCATCGTCGAGAACAAGCCGGGCGCCAACAACCAGATCGCGGCGGAATACGTCACCAAGGCCGCGCCCGACGGCTACACGCTGTTCGTCGGGCCGGAAGTGACGTTCGTGGTCAATCCCAGCCTCTACGCCAAGCTGCCCTACGACCCGGTCAAGGGTTTCACGCCGATCTCGGGGCTCGTCACCATCAACCACGCGCTGATCGTCAATCCCGCGCTTCCGGTGCACAACGTCAAGGAGCTCATTGCGCTCGCCAAGGAGAAACCGAGCGAGCTCAATTACGGCACGTTCGGCATCGGGTCGAGCGGCCATCTCAACATGGAGCTGTTCCAGGCGCTCTCGGGCGCGAAGTTCCAAGCGGTTCATTACAAGGGCGCAACCCCGGCGCTGACCGACGTGATGGCCGGACACATCCAACTCATGTTCATCAGCGTGGGCAGCGCCGTGCCGCAGTGGAAGGCGGACAAGGTCAAGCTCATCGCGGTCGGCGCCGCAAAGCGCATGGCGCTGCTGCCGGAAGTGCCCACGGTGCCGGAGAGTGGGCTGCCCGGCTACGAGGCGGTCTCGTGGTTCGGGCTGTTCGGCCCGCCCGGCATGCCGGCGGACATCGTCGCCAAGATCAACGCCGAGGTGCGCAAGACTTTCGCCGATCCCGAGGTCAAGAAGAATTTCCTCGAGCGGCAGTATTTCGAATCGATCGCCGGCACGCCCGAGGAGCTCGCGAAATACATCAAGTCCGACGAGCCGAAGTGGCGCAAGGTGATCCATGACGCCAAGGTGAAGGGGGAGTGACGCCGCAATCTAGCTGATTGGCGGCATTCAGATCGTTGCCGGTCGTCCCCGCGAGGGGCACCCCGCGACGCTTGCGTCGCGGGGACCCCGTTGCGGGGACCCATGACCACCGGACTCTGGAATATGGGTCCCCAGCACAAGCGCGTTCACGCGCGTCTTCGACGCGCTATGCGCGGGGACGACAGCTGTACGAGCTGATCGAGCGCGCTCGGTCTGAACGCGGCTCAAATCCCCAGCAGCTTGCGGGCATTGCCGCCGGCGATGGCGGCGATGGTCGCGGCGTCGAAGTTATCCGCCGAGGCGACGTGGCCGATCGGATCGTAGTCGGCCATGTCGAAGGGATAGTCCGTTCCCATGATGACGTGATCGGCGCCGTAGAGGCGCACCAGCTCGGCGAGCTGATGGGGCGTGAACACGACCGTGTCGAAATAGATTTTCTTGAGATAGCTGGTCGGCGGTTGCGGCAGCTCGCCATGCGCATCCGAGCGCGCGCCCCAGGCGTGATCGATGCGGCCGGAGTAGGCGGGCAGATAGCCGCCGCCGTGCACAGCCAGAACCTTCAGGTTGGGGTGCCGTTCGAGCACGCCGTCGAAGATCAGGTAGTGCAGCGCAATAGTCGTGTCGAGCGGATTGCCGATCACGTTGTTGAAGTAGAAGCGCGTGAGCCGCTTGGCGTCGGTGAAGCCGTTGGGATGGATGACGACGAGCGCGCCGAGCGCCTCGGCCTTCTGCCAGAACGGGGCGAAGTCCGGCTCCGAGAGCTCCCTGCCCGCAACGTTGGTCAAGATCTCCGCGCCTTTCATGCCGAGCGACGTCATGCAGCGCTCGAGCTCGTTCGCCGCTTCCGCGCCGTCAAGCAGCGGCACGGTGCCGAGCGCGACGAAGCGGTCGGCCTTGCGCGCCACGTATTCCGCAAGTCCGTCGTTCACCATGCGCGCGGCTTTGACCGCGATGTCGAGCGGCACGGTATAGAAGCACTGGTTCGGCGGCGGCATCACCAGCTGCACGTCGATGCCCATGGCGTCGAGATCGGCGAGGCGCTCGTCATAGCCGGTGATGCGCGGGCGAACGTCCTCGTCCTGCTTTCGGGCCAGCGCCTTGGTCTCGGCATTGGAAAAATGCGCAAGCGGAATCGTGGACATGTCGAGGTGCGGCTTGACGAAGGCCGTGGCCTGCGGGATCGCGACGTGGGAGTGGATGTCGACGGTGGTGCTTTTCGGCCTGACCTCGCGGCCCGGATTGCCGTGCTTGCGCGCCGTAGTCGCTGCGTACTTGTTCCATTGCTCGGTCATTGCTGTTCCATGGTTTTCCTGAAGATGGCGATTGTCAAAACACACCCAAGTGCTGCGACACGATGGCGTCATCGAGCTTGATCTGATCGGCGGTGCCGCGAAACACGACGCGACCGGTGTTGATGATGACGACGTCGTCGGCGAGGTCGAGCGTGAGCTTGATGTTCTGCTCAACCAGCACGATCGATTGTCCCTCGGCCTTGAGCTGCGCGATGGTGCGGCCGACCTCGGCCACCAGCTGGGGCGCAAGTCCTTCGGAGGGCTCGTCCATCAACAGCACGCGCGGATTGCCCATGAGCGCGCGGCCGATCGCGAGCATCTGCTGCTCGCCGCCGGAGAGCGACCCGGCGAGCTGGGCGTGGCGCTCGGAAAGACGCGGGAAGAGTTGGAAGACGCGATCGATCGACCAGCCGGAGCCGCCGTTTTTCCGCGGCTGCGCCGCCACCATCAGATTTTCGCGCACAGTCAGCGTGCGGAACATGCGCCGCCCCTGCGGCACCAGGCAGATGCCTTTGCGCGCGATCACGTCGGGCGCGAGACCGGCTACGTCCTCGCCGTAGAGGCTGATCGAGCCGCGCCGCGGCTTGAGGAAGCCCATGATCGTCGCCATGCAGGTGGTCTTGCCGGCGCCGTTGCGCCCGAGCAGGCCGAGCAGGCGGCCGCCCTTAAGCGCGAACGAGACGGCGTGCAGCACGTGGCTGTCGCCGTAGTAGGCGTCGATGCCGGAGATGTCGAGCGCCTCAGTCGCCAAGATACACCTCCCGGGTGCGCGGATCGGCGACCACCTCGGCGCGCGTGCCCTCGACGATGACCTCGCCGTAGTGCAGCACGGTGATGCGCTCGGCTAAGCCCAGCGCCGTGTCCATGTCGTGCTCGATCATCACGATGGTGACGTCGCGCGGGATCGCGTCGAGCAGCGCGCGCACGGTCTGCCGCTCGGCCTGGGAGAGGCCGGCGAGCGGCTCGTCGAGCAGCAAGAGCTTTGGCTTTTGCGCCAGCGCCATGGCGAGTTCGAGTCGGCGCCGCTCGCCATAGGAGGTCTCGACCACGATCCGCTCGGTGGCCTCGCCAAGCCCGACGCGCTCAAGCGACGCGTGCGCGTTGGCATAGAGGTCGCGGTTGGCGGTCAGGATCGCCCACGGGTTCCAGCGCCGCCGGTCGAGCCCGAGGAGCGAGAGCACCACGTTGTGAATGAGCCGCTCGCGCGGAAACAGCGTGAGAATCTGATAGGTGCGCGCAAGGCCGAGGTGCACGCGTCGCTGCGTGGGCATGCCCATGAGCTCCCGCCCGAACAGCCGCACCGAACCGGCATCGGCGGTGAGGTCGCCGGTGATGAGGTTGAACAGCGTGGTCTTGCCCGCCCCGTTGGGGCCGATGATCAGCCGCCGCTCGCCCGGCATCACGGAGAGCGAGACGTCCTTCGTCGCCGGCAAGCCGCCGAAGCGCTTGCTCAGATGCGCGACTTCGAGGGCGGGCGTGGTCATTGCGCCGGCTCCGAGGCGGCGCCGCCCGCCGCTTTGCGGGCCTTGAAGCGGTTTTGCAATCGCCGCCACGCCTGCGTGCAACCCGGGACCAGGCCATACGGCATGAACATGATCACCACCACGAAGATCACGCCGAGGAGCGTGTTCCAGCGCTCGACATAGGTCGAGACCACGTTCTTCACGAGCGTGATGATGGCGGCGCCGACGATCGGGCCAGTGAGCGTGCTCGCGCCGCCGAGGATCGCCATCAGCAGGATTTCGGCGGATTGCTGCAGCGAGATCGCATGCGGGCTCAGGAACAGATTGTAATAGACGTAGAGGACGCCGGCGACCGAGGCCCAGAAGCCGGCGATCACGAACGTGATCCAGCGGATGAGCCAGACATTGTGCCCGAGCATGCGCATGCGGCGGGGCTGATCGCGCGCGCCCATCAGGCTCGCGCCGAAGGGAGAGCGCGAGAACCGCCAGATGAAGAACAACGCGATGACGAAGACGATGAGCGTGAAATAATAGAAGCTGGGGGCATCGCGG
>JBKOXY010000480.1:0-13410 GCA_046725125.1 Pseudomonadota bacterium
GCTGCCGCGATATGCTCGACACGCCGCCGGCCCTTGCCTCGCGCAGCCGTATTTGCTGGATTGCCGCTTGCGGCGGAGCGCCGCACGGAGGCGCGAATGGTCCCCTTCTTCGTCCAGATCAAATGCCAACTCGGCCAATCCTACGAGGTGGCGAACAAGCTCGCAGATGCCGAGCTCGCTTCCGAGATCTATTCGACCGCCGGCGACTTCGACCTGCTGGTGAAATTTTACGTCGAGGACAAGACCGACATCGGCCATTTCGTCAACGAGAAGGTGCAGACCATCCCGGGCATCCAGGACACACGCACCATCATCACATTCAAAGCGTTCTGAGATGCGGACGTCTCCTTGGGCGCCGGCATGGCAATTCGAGCAAGCATGCCAGTGCGTGAGCTATGATTCCAGGCGTTTTGCTCATGGACGCTTCGGCCCTTGGACCGGCGGCAGGGATTTGATGTAGAGCGCGATCGCGGCGCGATCTTGCGCCGAAAGTTTCGACGCATTGGCCACCACGGCCGCCATCAGGCCACCGACCGAATCGCCGTTGGGCATATCTCCGGTCTCGAGGATGCGCTCGATATCCCGCTGCGAGTAGTCGCCGATACCTGCCGGCGTAATGTTGGGGACGGAGCCGTCGCCGCCTTCCGGATCGGGACCGCCGGCAAAGCGCTCACTTGCAATGATGCCGCCGAGGGGGTTGCGCGGGCTGTGGCACTCCGCGCAATGGCCCGGGCCATTGACCAGATAAGCGCCGCGATTCCACGGCGCTGGCTTGAACGTGTCGGGCTTGAACTGCTCACCGTCGAGAAAAAGAAATTTCCAGCCTCCGAGCATAGGGCGGAACTTGAAATAGAGCGGCAGGTCGTGGTCACGCACCTTGCCTTGCACCGCCGGCAGCGTCTTGAGATAGGCAAACAGGTCGCGCACGTCCTCCAGCCGCATGCGCTGGTACGAGGTGTACGGAAAGGCCGGATAGTAATGCCTGCCGTCGGGCGAGGTGCCCTTCCACATGGCGGTGACGAAATCCGCCTCGCTCCAGCCTCCGATGCCGTCGTTGCGGTCGGGCGAGATGTTCGGGGGGTAAAATGTGCCGAACGGCGATTTCAGGCTAAGCCCGCCGCCCAGCTTCGTCTTGTCCTCCTGATTGGGAGTCGCATGGCACGCCGCGCAGCCGCCGGCGTAAAACATAGTTTTGCCGTTGTCGAGGTCGGGCGTGTAGGACCCGAGCGCATCGGCGGACACGCTCGCCGGCATGGTGATGAACCAGAACGCCGCAGCCCCGATCACTGCGAGCAGCACCGCCACCATCACGAGCTTACGCAGCATCGGCGCTCTTCTCCGATTCTATCCGATACCGAACGACATATCGCGGAGCGCCGGTGTGCCATCAAAGCCGAGGGCGGCCCGTCGCGCCGACGGCCGCCCTCGACTGTGCCGATTGCAGACGATTATGACGTCTTCTTGCGGTAGGTCTGGTGACAACCGCCGCAATTCTTGCGCACCTCGGTGATTTGAATCTTGAAGCTGTCGAGATCCTTGGTTGAGTCCATGGCGGACTTGGAGTCGCTGGCGAACTTGGCGAGCTTGGCCGTGAAATCGGCCTTGTTCTCCCAAATCGCCGGCAATGCCGCGGTATCGCCGCCGGTCTTGGAATTGTCAGGGAAAAGTGCCGGCGCCTTCTCGCCTGCCTCGGCGAAGGTCGCGAGCACCTTCTTCGCTTCGTCGAGATTGAAGGGCCGCTTGGCCTCCAGCATGTCGGTGGCAATCTTGCTTTGGTCGCCATTGGCCTTCATCAGGGCCTTGCGGGCAGCGATCGGATCGCTTTGTGCCACCAACGCGGTAGCGCCGAACGCGAACATTGCAACGACAAGCGCGGTGCGGATCATCTCTCTTGCTCCCTCTGTGGATTGGTTTCCGCGCCGGAGGGCGCGGCCTGGGCGGGCATCGCGTAAACATCCTGATGGATTTTTTTATTCCCGGTGAGACGAAAACTGGAAGCCCGCCGCGCGGGCTGGATCTTCGGTTCGCTAGGGTTTGCAGCGCGTTCATAGGACCGTCAAATCCAAAAACCACACTAGAGTCAGAAGCTTGCCAGTGCCTCCGATGCCGGAATTCGCACCTGCGGGCGCCGCAAAGGGCTGGCGAATTCCGCAATTGGCCCCCAGCGATCACGATTCCGTGAACCGCGCAACGGGTGGGCAGGTCACAGGGTATGCACCCGCTTGCCCTCCGCAATCGCCGCCCAGACGCACTCCGCCGTCGCCGGCATGTCCACATGGCGGATGCGGTAAGCCCGCCAGAGCGCGTCGGCGATAGCGTTCATCACCGCCGGGCAAGACCCGATGGCGCCCGCCTCCCCCGCCCCCTTCACCCCCAGGGGATTGGTCCGGCACGGCACGTTGCACGTCTCGAAGGCGAGCGGCGGGATATCGGCCGCGCGCGGCAGGGCGTAGTCCATCAACGAGGCGCTCACGAGCTGACCGGAGGAAGCGTCGTAGACCGCATTCTCCATCAACGCCTGCCCAATGCCCTGCACCGTGCCGCCGTGCACCTGGCCGGCCAGCAGCAACGGATTGAGCGTCGCGCCGAAATCGTCGACCACCCAATAGCTCACGATACGCGTTGCGCCGGTGTCCGGGTCGATCTCGACCTCGGCGAGATGGGTGCCGTTGGGATAGGTCGCCTCCTCCGGCATGAAGGCGTCCTCGGCCGAGAGCGTCCGCTGGCGCGCCGCGGAACGGCGGGCGAGATCGGCGAATGCGATCAACCGGTCGGTGCCCGCCACGCGCACGGCGCCGCCTTCGGCGATTTCGAGATCGCTCACGGCCGTTTCGAGCGCGTCAGCTGCCGTCTCCTTGAGCGTCTCGGCAAGCTTCCTTGTCGCGCTGGCGACCGACGCGCCTCCACATGGGATCGAACTCGAGCCGCCGGTTCCCGTTCCGGTCGCGATGAGGTCGGTGTCGCCCTGGACCATCCGTACGCGAGCCGGTGGCAGGCGCAGGTGATCGGCGACGATCTGGGCATAAGCGGTGGCGTGGCCCTGGCCCGTCGATTGCGTCCCGACCAGGACAGTAACGCCGCCGTCGTCATCGAGGCGAACGCGCGCCGTGTCGGGGCCGTTGTTGCCACACGCCTCGACGTAGGTCGCGATGCCGATGCCGCGCAGTCGTCCGGCCTTGCGCGATTGCGCGAGCCGCCGCTCAAATCCTTTCCAGTCGGCGCTGTCCTGCGCGCGCCGCAGGTGGCTGGCGAAGTCGCCCGAATCGTAGGTCTTGCCGGTCGCGGTCGTGTAAGGCATGGCCTTGATGAAGTTCTTGCGCCGCAGCTCGTCGGGCGCGACGCCGATCTCGTGCGCGGCAACGTCCACCAGGCGCTCGATCACATAGGCCGCCTCCGGACGCCCGGCGCCGCGATAGGCATCGACCGGCACCGTATTGGTGAAGGCCCCGCGCACGCGCACATGGCATGCCGCAATGTCGTAGATGCCGGGGGACATGCCGGCTCCGATGAATGGAATGAACGGCGCGTAGCAGGAAAGATACGCGCCCATGTCGGCGATGAGATCGATGTCGAGGGCAAGAAAACGCCCATTGCCGTCGAGCGCGAGCTTCGCCGTCGTGACGTTGTCGCGGCCCTGCGCGTCGCCGAGGAAATGCTCGCTGCGGTCGGCGACCCATTTCACCGGCCGCTTGAGGCGCCGCGCCGCCAAGCCGGTAAGCGCGTATTCGCGGTAGGGAAAGAGTTTGGTGCCGAAACCCCCGCCGACATCGGGGGTCACGACCCGCATCTTGTCTTTGGCGATCTTGAACACGTCCATGCACAGCACGTCGCGGACGGCATGGCTGCCCTGGCTGCTGAGCGTCAGCGTGATGCGCGCTCCATCGTACTCGGCGACGACACCGCGCGTGTCGAGATAGTTGGCGACGAGCCGCTGGTTGACGAGCGTGAGCGCCACCGTGCGCGTCGCCTCGGCGAAGGCGCGCGCCGTCGCCCCGGCGTCACCGAGTTCGGTTTCGAACGCGAGATTGCCGCGCGTGGCGATCGTCGGCGGCCACACCAGCGACGCGTCCGGCGCCAATGCCGCCGCGGCCCCGACCACGTGGGGCAGCTCGTCCCACTCGATCGCGATCGCTTCGGCCGCGTCCCGCGCCTGGTCCAGCGTGTTCGCCACCACAAAGGCCACCGCATCGCCCACATGGCGCGCCGCCTCACGCGCCAGGATGGGATAGGGTGGAACGGTGACCTCGGTATCCGGTATCGCCCCTTGGCACGGCAGGTGGCCGAGCTCGGCCGTGTCGCTTGCGGTGAGTACCAGCGCGACCCCCGGCATCGCCGCGGCTTTGGCAACGTCGGTGATGCGAAAGCGCGCATGCGCATGGGGTGAGCGCAGGACCACCGCGTGCAGCGCGCCATCGGGGGTATGGTCGGCGACGTAGCGGCCGACGCCGCGGAGGAGCGCGTCGTCCTCTTTGCGCGTGACCGCTCCGCCAAAACCGAATTTGATCGGCGGCATGGGCGCGTCTACTCCGCGGGCGCGGGCGGCGCTTCCGGTGCGTGCCGGCGTCGGCGAGTCTTTTCCGCGATCCAGCGGCAGACCACGTAGAAGATCGGCGTAAAGATGAGCCCGAACGCCGTCACGCCGATCATGCCGGCGAACACGGCGGTCCCCAGCATTTGCCGCAGCTCCGCCCCCGCCCCGATCGCCCAAACCAGCGGCATCACGCCGAAGATGAAAGCGAACGAGGTCATCAGGATGGGACGCAGCCGCAGGCGCGCCGCCTCGACCGCCGCCGCAAAGCGATCACGGCCCTGATCCTCCAGCTGCTTGGCAAACTCAACGATCAGGATCGCGTTCTTGGCAGCCAGCCCGATCAGCACGACGAATCCCACTTGGGTGAGGATATTGTTGTCCTGCCCGCGCAGGATCACGCCGCTGATCGCGGCAACGAGGCACATCGGCACGATCATGATCACGGCAAGCGGAAGCGTCACGCTTTCGAATTGCGCGGCGAGCACCAGGAATACGAACACCACGGCGAGCACGAAGGCGAACAGCGCGGTATTGCCGGTCCTGACTTGCTGGAAGGCGAGCGTCGTCCACTCGAAGCCGAAGCCGTCCGGCAGCGTCTCGGCCGCGAGCTTCTGCATGATCTCGATCGCCTGCCCTTGCGAATATCCCGCAGCCGGTGCGCCGTCGAGCTCGGCCGCGGAGTAGAGATTGTGGCGGGCGACCCGGTAAGGTCCGGCAATGTTCCTCATCGTCGTGAACGAGCCGAGCGGCACAGTGTTGCCGGCCGAATTGCGCACGCGGATTTTCAAAATATCCTTCACGTCCATGCGATATGGCGCGTCGGCCTGGGCGGTGACGCGGAACGTCTTGCCGAACAGATTGAAGTCGTTCACGTAAACCGAGCCGATGTAGACCTGCAGCGCAGCGAACACGTCCGGCACGTTGACTCCCAGGAGCTGCGCCTTGGTGCGATCGATGTCGAGATAGAGCTGCGGCGTCGAGTTCTCGAACAAGGTGAAGACTTGCGTCAGGCCAGGGATTTGGTTCGCCTTGGTCATCATCGCGCTGGCCGCTTCCACCACTGCCTGCGACCCCCGGCTCTGGCGATCTTCGAGCATCATGCGGAATCCGCCGGTGTTGCCGATCCCCGCGATCGGCGGCGGCTGCACCACGAGGACCAGCCCCTCCTGGATGCCGGAAAGCCGGCTCATCAGCTCGCGGGTTATCCCTGCGGCGGATAGCTTCGGATCACGCCCGCGAACAGCCCAATCCTCGAGGATCAGAAACACCGCGCCGGAGTTCGGCGCATTGGTGAAGCTCGCGCCGCTGAATCCGACGATGCTCACCGCATGCGCGATGCCGGGCGTCTGCAGGCAGACCTCGACCACGCGCCGCTGAACTTCATCAGTGCGAGCCAAAGACGAGCCTGGCGGCAACTGCAGCACCGTAATCAAATAGCCGCGATCGACCTGGGGAATGAACCCGATCGGCGTATTGCGAAATTCGTTGAGGCCATAGGCCAGGATCGCAAGGTAGAGAACGAACATGACCGCGACGATGCGCACGGCGCGAGCGATCAGCCAGTGATAGCCCCCGGCGAAGCGATCGAAGCCCCAGTCAAAGCCCCGGAAAAATCCGCGGATCGGCCGCGCCCACCAGGCCACCCGCGCGTCCCGCTGGCGCGGCTTGAGAAGCAACGCGCACATGGCCGGCGAGAGCGTCAGCGACACGATCAGGGAGATGACCGTCGCGCTCGCGATCGTGAGCGCGAACTGGCGATAGAATTGCCCGGAAATGCCGGTGATGAAGATGGAGGGAACGAACACCGCACACAGCACCAGCGCAATGGCGATCAACGCCTGCCCGACCTCGTCCATGCTCTTGTAGGCCGCGGCGCGCGGATCGAGTCCGGCGGCGATATTACGCTCCACGTTCTCCACTACGACGATCGCATCGTCGACGACGATGCCGATGGCGAGCACGAGCCCGAACAAGGAAAGATTGTTCAGCGTGAAGCCGAACATCGACATGAAGAAGAATGTGCCGATCAGCGACACCGGAATGGCAACGATCGGAATGACGGCTGCGCGCCAAGTCTGCAGGAACAGGATCACGACCAGCACGACGAGAACGATCGCCTCCAGGATCGTTTCCGTCACGGCATCGACCGACTGCTTGATGAATTGGGTTGGATTGTAGACGATGGCGTATTTGAGGCCGGCGGGAAAGCCGGTCGACAGCTGCTCCATCGTGTCGATGATGGTCTTGGCTGTCGCCAGAGCATTCGAGCCCGGCCGCTGGAAGATCCCGAGCGCCACCGCGGGATCGCGGTCGAGATACGAATTGGTCGAATAATCCTGCGCGGCGAGCTCGATCCGGGCCACGTCGCGCAGCCGGACCACCGCGCTCGCGGTCTGCTTCACCACGATGTTGTAGAACTCGTCGGGATTGGCGAGGCGGCCGAGCGTTTGCACCGCGATCTGAAACGCGCCCTGTTTGGGGATCGGCGGCTGATCGAGCACACCGGAGGCGACCTGAACGTTCTGGCCTTGCAGCGCCAAGACGACATCGGTGGCGGTCAAACCGACCGTCTGCAGGCGATCGGGATCGACCCAAATGCGCATGGCATAGTCGCGGCTGCCGAATACGGTGATCGAGCCGACCCCGTCGATGCGGGTCAGAATATCCGTGACCGAGAGCGTCGCATAGTTCGAGATGAACAAAGTGTCGCGCGAGTTGTCGGGCGAATAGAGATGGACGACCATCATCAGGTCGGGCGACTTCTTGGTGACGGTCACGCCGATGTTGCGAACGTCGCCCGGGAGCCGCGGCTGCGCGATAGCAACGCGGTTTTGCACCTGAACCTGAGCGATGTCGAGGCTGGTGCCGAGCTCGAAGCTCACGTCGATGGAAAAGCGCCCGTCCGCCGTCGAATTCGAGGACATATAGATCATGTTCTCGACGCCGTTGATCTGCTGCTCGATCGGCGTGACCACGGTCGCTGCGACAATGTCGGCATTGGCCCCGGGATATTGCCCCGAGACGTTGATGGTGGGCGGCGCGATCTCAGGATACTGCGTGACCGGCAAGCGCGAATACGACACGCCACCGACAATCACGAACACAATGGAAACGACCGCCGCGAAGATTGGCCGATCGATGAAATAATGCGAGATGCGCATCGCGCCTGCGCCGGTCAATCGGTCTTGTTGATCGTTGCGGCAGCAGGGACGCTCGCCTGCGGCGATACAGGCTGCTCCTCGGGCGTCACCTTCTGCCCCTGGCGCACCCGCATCAAGCCATTGGTGACGACGCGATCCCCATCCGACAGGCCATCCTTGATGACTCGCAGGTCATCGACCACCTGTCCGAGCGTGACGTAGCGCTGCCGCGCAACATTGTCCTGATCGACCACGTAAACGAATTTGCGTGCCTGCTCGGTGGCGATGGCCGCATCTGGGACCATCAGCGCCTGATACGGCGCCGAGGCCGGCACCTGCACGCGCGCGAACATGCCGGGCGTGAACAGGCCATCGGCATTGCTGAGCTGCGCACGCCCGCGAATCGTACCGCTCCCACGATCGATGACGTTGTCGACGAAATCCATCCGGCCGTCATGGGAGAAGTGCGTCTCGTCGATGAGCTTCAATCGAACCGGGGTGCCGCCGAGGCCAGCTTTTTCACCGCCGCCGCTTGCCAGCCGTTGGTAGCGCAGCAACGACGCCTCATCGAACGTGAATTCGAACCGGATGGGGTCGACGGAGACAATCATGGCCAGCGCGGTAGTGTTGCCGCCGGCGCCGCCCGTCACCAGGTTGCCTATGGTCACACGCCGGTCGCCGATGCGACCCGTGATCGGCGCCCTGAGCTCGGTGTATTCGAGATCGAGCTGGGCCTGGCGCACCATCGCCTCGCTTGCCGCCACCGCAGCCTGGGCGTTACGGAATGCCTGGGCGCGCTGCTCGTAAATCTGCTCGCTGATGGTGCGCTCGCGCACGAGCTGCTGGCCGCGCGCCAGGTCCGACTGGGTGAAAACGACGTTCGATTTCGCGGTCTCGAGGTTGGCGCGGGCCTGATCGAGGGTGTTCTGGTACGGCCGCTTGTCGATGGTGAACAAGAGGTCGCCCTGCTTCACGATCTGCCCGTCGGTGAAGTGGATCTGATCGAGATAGCCCGATACGCGCGCGCGCATCTCCACCACGTCGACCGGAACGAAGCGGCCGACATATTCGTCTTGATCGACGATGGTGCGCTTGAGCGGCTTGGCGACCGTCACCTTCGGCGGCGGCGGTGCTGCCTGCTTCTGGGCCTCGCCGCAACCGGTAAGCAAGGACGCAAAGGCGATCAGCGCGGCAGCCAGGATTCGGGCGGATGTCGGCATGAGGTGGGGCCCAAGGTCGTGACGAATGCGGGTTATATGAGGCGCGAGGACCGGCCCGGATAGTGGTCGCGCCCTTGTGAACGGCGAGCGCACTCTTCCCTCCCCGCACGGCGCACCCCATATCTGTGGGCGAACCCCAAGTCCACCAGTCACTTGCGCACGGTGCCCGGCCATGCCGGCATCGCCAAAGGCGCCCCAGGTACCCTCCATGCTCGACCGACCTACGCCCGATCTTGCCAGCCCGCCCCCCGTCCCGCCGGATGCCGAGGCCCTCCTCGACGCCTATTCCCGCGCCGTCATCGACGTGGTGGAGCGCGTCGGCCCCGCGGTGGTGCGGCTCGACGTGACCGCCAACGGCGAGCACCGTCACGGCGGCACCGGCTCGGGGGTCATCGTGGCGCCCGACGGGCTCGTGCTCACCAACAGCCACGTGGTCGGCGGCGCCGCCGCGCGCGTCAAGGTTACCACGGTCGACGGCCGCAGCCTGACGGCGCGCGTCGTCGGCGACGACCCGGACACCGATCTCGCGCTCGTGCGCGTCGACGCGCCGGTGACGCTGCCGGCGGCGGCACTCGGCAATTCCAAGCTGCTCAAGCGCGGCCAGCTCGTGATCGCCATCGGCAATCCGCTCGGCTTCGAATCGACGGTGACCACGGGCGTGGTCTCGGCGCTCGGCCGGTCGCTGCGCGCACGCTCGGGGCGGCTCATCGACGACGTGATCCAAACCGATGCCGCGCTCAATCCCGGCAATTCGGGGGGACCGCTCGTCTCCTCCCACGGCGAGGTTGTCGGCATCAACACCGCGGTGATCATGGGCGCGCAAGGCATCTGCTTCGCGGTTGCGGCCAACACGGCCAGTTTCGTGCTCGGCGAGCTGGTGCGACACGGCCGGGTGCGGCGCGCCTATATCGGTATCGCTGCCCAGCAATTCACGCTCTCGCGCCGCCGGCGACATGCAGCCGGCCTGACCCAGGAGAGCGCGGTGATGATCGCCACGGTCGAGCCCGGAAGCCCGGCCGAACGGGCGGGGCTCGTCGCCGGCGACATCATCCTGGCACTCGACGGCACCACGGTCACCGGCGCGGACGATCTCATCCGCATCCTCGCCGGCGAGAAAATCGGGCGCACGGTCGAGGTCGAGACGCTGCACAACGGCAGCCGGCGCGTGCTCTCGCTCGTGCCGCAGGAGCGCGCGCATCGCGGCTGATCAATCGGGCAGCGCTGGCGGACCCAGCGCAGTGGGGCGCTTTCGCGTCCGCAACGCCGCGAGCCACTGCTTGCCGAAGAGAGTGAGCACGATTGCCCCATAGACGGCGGCTCCAATCGCGGCGAGCACCGCCAGCGTGCTCTCCTCTCGCCAGGCAGTCCAATCTGCAAACAGCCGCGCGACCGGGCCTTGCGCCAGGGAGAGCACCACCGCGAGCGCGGCACCAGCGGCGGTGAGCCCTGTCGCCGCGCCGCGCAGGGGAGGATCGAATGCGAGGTGGCCGCGGCGTGCGGCGAACCAAATGACAAGCCCGAGATTGAGCCAAGCTCCGATCGAGGTCGCGAGCGCGAGGCCGACCTGCGCCAGCGACGTGAAGTAAAAGAAAGCGGCCTTGAAGCCCACATTGATCCCGACCGCAGTCAGCGACGCCTTCATGGGGGTCGCCGTATCACCGCGGGCGAGAAACGTGGCGGTCACGCTGCGGATCAGCACGAACGGCAGCAGGCCCAGCGCATAGGCGGCCAGCGTTTGCCCCGCCGCGGTCGCGTCCGCCGCGGTGAACTTTCCGCGCATGAACAGCGCGCGCATGATGAGGTCGGGGAGAAGCAAAAACGCCACGAGGCAGGGAATCGACAGCAGCAAGGTCAGCTCGATGGCGCGATTTTGCGCGTGCCTGGCGCCCGCTTCGTCACCGGCCGCGATCCGACTCGCCATTTCCGGCAACAGCACGGTTCCGACGGCAATGCCGATCACGCCGATCGGCAGCTGATTGAGCCGGTCGGCGTAGTAGAGCGCTGAAATGGCGCCGGCTGCGAGGAAACTCGCGATGATGGTGTCGGCGAACAGCGCGATCTGGATGCCGGCGGAGCCGATGGTCGCGGGCCCGAGCGCGTGGAAGAAGCGTTTAACGTCCTCGTCCCATTTCGGCCAACGCAATGCCGTCATCACGCCGTTGCGCCACGTGTCGCCGCCTACCAGCAGCACTTCGAGAATGCCGGCAATGAACACGCCCCAGGCGGCGGCGTGGCCCGGTGTCGGAAAGAACACCGCGACCGCGAGCGTCGCTATCATCGACAAATTGAGCAGAATGGGCGCCGCGGCGGCCGCGGCGAAGCGGGCGAGCGCGTTGAGAATGCCACCATATAGCGTCACCAGCGACATGAACAGCAGGTACGGAAACGTGATCCGCGTCAGCTCGACCGCCAGCGCAAACCGCCCGGGATCCTCGGAAAAGCCCGGGGCGAGCAGCGAGATCACTTCCGGAGTGAAGACCAGCGCAACGACAACCAGAAAGCCAACGCAGCCGAAGAGGATGGTAAACACGCGGTCGGCGAAGAGCTTTGCCGGATCGGCCCCGCCCTGTTGGCGGATGCGCGCATAGGCCGGCACGAAGGCCGCGTTGAACGCGCCCTCCGCGAAGATCGCGCGGAAATGATTCGGAAGTCTCAGCGCGACGAAGAAGGCATCCGCAACCGGTCCGGCTCCGAGCACGGCCGCCAGCACGATGTCACGGACAAAGCCCGTAGCGCGCGACACCAGCGTCAAGCCGCCGACGGTGAAGATGCGTCCGATCATCGGCCGGGCCCCGTGTCTGTCCTGCGGCAAGGTCACGAGAATCGAGCCCAATTATAGTCAGGCGGCCCCGCAATGCCGCCAGCGCAAGGAGCATCGCATGACGATGGGATTCGGCGCCCTCACCCACCCAGCGCGCGCCGCACGGCGTCGATGATCCGGTCCTGGGTCACCTCGTCGAGATAGGCGTGCATGGGCAGGCTGATCACTTCCTCGGCCAGCCGTTCGCTCACCGGCGCGCCACCGGCGGCGATCGGAAAGTGCTGGTAGGGCTGCTGGCGATGCAGCGGGATCGGGTAGTGGATCGCGGTTGGAATGCCTTGAAGCTTGAGCACATCCGCGAGCCCGTCGCGGCGGCCGGGCGCAAGGCGGATGGTATATTGCGCCCAGACCGAGGTTGAGCCCTGCGCGAGCTCCGGAACGGTCGCGACATCGGCGAGCCCCGCGGAATAACGGCGCGCAATGCGTTCGCGCGCCAAAACCTCCTCGGGAAAGATTTTCAATTTCTCAATCAGCACGGCCGCTTGGATGGTGTCGAGCCGACCGTTCATGCCGATGCGCACGCAATCATACTTGCCGCCGCGTCCCTCCCCGTGAACGCGCAGGCTGCGCATCACTTGCGCAAGCTCCTCGTCGTCGGTGAGCACCGCGCCGCCGTCGCCATAGCAGCCGAGCGGCTTGGCGGGAAAGAAACTCGTCGCGGTTGCCGGCGCGAGCGTGCCGAGGCGGCGATTCTTATAGGTCGCGCCGAAGGCCTGCGCGGCGTCATCGAGCACGAAAAGGTCTTCCGCCTCGGCGATCGACGCAATGCGATCGTGGTCCGCGGGTTGCCCGAAGAGGTCCACCGGGATCACGGCCCTGGGCCGAAGCCCAAGCTCGCGCGCCCTAGCGCAGGCGCGTCGCAGGCTTTCGGGGTCGAGATTGAAGCTTGCCTCCTCCACGTCCGCGAAAACCGGCGTTGCGCCAACCAGAGCGACCACCTCGGCGGTCGCGGTGAAGGTGAAGCTCGGGCAGGTCACGGCGTCGCCCGGGCCGATGCCTTGCGCCATCAATGCCAGGACCAACGCATCGGTGCCGCTCGCGCAGGTCACGGCATGGCGCGCGCCACAGAACGCGGCGAGCTCGGCTTCGAGCGCGCGCACCTCGGGCCCCAGGATGAACTGGCAATGGCCGAGCACGCGCGCGATTGCCTCGTCGATCAAGCGCCCGAGGCGTCGCCGCTGCGCGGCAACGTCGATGAACGGAATTGGCACCGGATCGAGGCGGGCGCGCTGATTCATCGAGATTACCGATTGCGTCGGCGAAGCGGGCGCGTCAGCCGGTCAGCCGCCGGGGGCCGGCCCTGCGGCGGCTCACACTCGGCGTCGCGCGCCTTTCGAGGCAGCGGATGGCGATTTCGAGGCTCGCCACCCCTTCCTCGCCCGTCACCGCAGGCTCCTTGCCGTCGCGGATCGCAGCGATAAATGCCTGCAACTCGGCGCGCAACGGCTCGGCATGGCCGACCGAGAGGTGGCGCATGGAATAGCTACCGTCGGGCTGAAAGCCGAAGCACTCGGTGACCTGCCGCGTCAGCAGGTCGCCCATGATATATTTGTTGCGCGTCGCGATGGTGACACTGCGCGCCTTGAACGGCGTGAGCCAATTGGTGTTGATGTGGGCAAGCACGCCGGAGGCGGTGCGGAACTGCAGGAGCGCGATGTCCTCGCGCTCGGCAATCGCGTTGGAGAGCTGCGGCTGCAC
>JBKOXY010000207.1:0-2420 GCA_046725125.1 Pseudomonadota bacterium
GCCGCTTGTAGGCGTCGGCGATGTTGTCGAAGGTCTCGACGACCTTGGGCTTGAGCTCGGCCTCGATGGCGGCAAGCGAGAGCGAGTTCTCCATATCGTCGTCGTCGAAATCGCCTTCGCCGGGCGCGGCCTCGCCGCCCTCGCCGTCCTCGCCGTTGGCGCGCTCGGGCGCTCCCTTGAACGGGGTCGCGCCGGTGGGCGCCGCCGGCGGCGCCGGCGTCTGCGCTAGCACCGGGGAGCCGGGAACCGGCGCCGCGCCGGCCACCGCCACGATCGGCTGGCCGTCGGGGCCGATCACCGGCGCCGGCATGGCCTTGGCGTCGGGGCCGGCATAGGTCGCTTCGAGGTCGATGATGTCGCGCAGGAGCACCTTTCCCTCGTTGAGCTCGTCGCGCCAAATGATGATGGCCTGGAAGGTGAGCGGGCTCTCGCACAGGCCGGCAATCATCGCTTCGCGGCCGGCCTCGATGCGCTTGGCGATGGCGATCTCGCCCTCGCGCGAGAGAAGCTCCACCGAGCCCATTTCGCGCAGATACATGCGCACCGGATCATCGGTGCGCTCGGTCGGCTCCTTGGCCTCGGACTTGGCCGGGACCTTCTGCTGGACTTCGACCAGCTCGCCGCTCTCGCTCTCGGCCTCTTTCTCGGCCGCCTCCTCGCGCGGCTCCTCGCCCTCTTGGCTCGCCTCCTCGGTCTCGACCACGTTGACGCCCATCTCGCTGAACATGGCGAGGACGTCCTTGATCTGCTCGGAATTGACCTCTTTCAACAGCAAGTTGATCTGGTCACGGGTGACGTAGCCACGCTTCTTGGCGGAGTGGATGAGCTTCTTGACCGCCGCATCGGAGAGCTCGAGCAACGGGCTGTCCGGCGCGGTCTCGGGACCCTCCTTCATCTCTTCCTTCTGCGGCGTCGTCTTGATGTTGCTTGCCATGAGCCTCCACGGCCGGCGCTTATGGCCGACCAGTTCATGTAGTTATGAGTGACACGAAATCACAGGTGTCCCACGCCAAGAAGCCCACGTTCAACAGTAGTAGGAGTCGGTAGTATCGGAAGCTCCTCGCCGGCGCGTCTCGGCGACTGTGTCGACGATTGCTTGCCCAGGCTGCCTTCGTGTTCAACACCCCAGGAAGGCCTGAATGTCATGCCATCGCGATCAGGATTGCTACTGAGTTCGCGCCGGGCCTTTGCACGCAAAAATTTCGAAATTCAAAACAAAAAGCCCACGGACAACAAACGTAACAAATTTTTCTTTCGTTCGATGTTTCGAAGGTGTGCAGCTATGAAGATGGAGATGGCCTATTGCGGCTGGGCACGCTCTGGGGATTGCTTGAGCTGACTGAGCTTCTAATCGCTCATATGGGGGATCGTTTTCGAAAATGATCATTCCCATGATGCTATCCCTTCTGGTGCTTCCATCGGCGTAAGAATCGCTTTGCCTTTTGCTTAATGGTCTTGGGCTTCGTCAGGCCGTCGATATGTTAATCGCTTGCCGATGATACCCTCGAGCAATTTGCCAGCGCGTTGCGGATCGCTGATGCCAAGTCCCGAACGTGCATTGTAGCGGAAATCGAACTCAGCTAAATACGTCGGCAAGTGTTCATGAGATACGTGATGGTACACGCCATTGATGCCACGTTCGAGAATGGAAAAATAGTCGGTGCCGCGAACGAAGCGACTCATTCCGCCTTGATGTTCGCCCCCTTAATGATCGGCCACCACTTCTCGACCTCGGCCCTATGGTAGGCGGCGAGCGCCTCCGGCGTCTGCTGGTCGGGGGGCATTTCCTGGCCCTGATCGACAAATCGCTGCCGCACGGTTGGATCGGCCAACGCCTTCACGACTGGCCGCTTTGGGTCCCTAAGGTCGTGCATGTTTTCTCGGCGAGAGTCTCGGTCATGTGCTTGGCTCCCAACCTTATCGAGGCAGCAGCGGGCGAGCCGTCAGCGATCGATCTCCCCGAACACGATGTCGAGCGAGCCGATGATCGCCGAGACATCTGCCAGCATGTGCCCGCGGCTCAAGAAATCCATCGCCTGCAGATGGGCGAACGACGGCGCCCGGATCTTGCACTTGTAAGGCCGGTTGCTGCCGTCCGCCACCAAGTAGACGCCGAACTCGCCCTTGGGCGCCTCGACCGCGGCGTAGACCTCGCCGGCGGGGACGTGATGGCCCTCGCTGTAGAGCTTGAAATGGTGGATGGTCGCCTCCATCGAGCGCTTCATCTCGGCGCGCAGCGGCGGGACGATCTTGTTGTCCCTGACGGCAATCGGCCCCCGACCTTCGGGCAGCCGCAGCTTCTCCAGGCACTGTTTCATGATGCGCACCGACTGGCGCATCTCCTCCATGCGGATGCAGTAGCGGTCGTAATTGTCGCCGTTCTTGCCGATCGGGATGTCGAAATCGAGCTCGGAATAGCA
>JBKOXY010000067.1:0-3023 GCA_046725125.1 Pseudomonadota bacterium
CATGACTCTCACCCATATGGGTGGCGTCGATATCGAGGAGCTCGACAAAAAGCATGTCGCGCAGGTGCCGTTCGAAGCGCTGACCGGCCTCAAAGCGTTCGTTGTCGCAAACGCGCTGACCGATATCGGCGCCCCGAAGGAGATCATCTCGCCCCTGGTCCAGCATCTGCCGAAGCTTTGGGAACTTGTGCACCACTACGGCATGACCACGCTGGAGCTCAATCCAATCCGCATGCGGCCGGGTCGCGAAGGGCGGCTGACGCCGGTCGCTTGCGACTTCAAGTGCGGCTTCGATCGGGATGACCCGCGCTGGCAGCGCCTTGATCTTCCCGACCATCTTCTCACGGCAGATACGTCGGACTTCGAGCGCGAGGTCAACCAGCTGCGGACACACCAGGGCCAGTCCGACGTTTTTGTCATCAATCCGCACGGCACCATCCTGGCCCCGACCTTCGGTGGCGGGGCGAATTCCTTGGTGACGGAAGTCCTGGGCGAGACGGCGATCATCTCGTCCGACTTCGGCGGCAACCCGCCTTACGAGAAGATGAAGGCGGTGGCGCGCATCTGCTACAAGCACTGGCTCAAGCAGGCCAATGTTTTGTTCATCATCGGCGGCAAATCGAATAACACCGACATCTACGAAACCTTCCGGGCGATGGGAGACGCGCTGCGCGAGCATTTCAGCAGCCACGGAGCGACCCCAATCTACGTCGTGGTCGGTCGTGGCGGCCCCAACCTCGTCCGCGGAATGGGCGCTCTCGCGGAAACCTGCGACTCGTTGAACCTGCCGTACAGGTTCTTCGGCTTCGACAGCGCGATTTCGGAAGTCGTCAACTACACGAAGAAAGTCGATGGGTGGATGCGGGCAGGTGGACGAAAGGAGATCGCCGCGAAGCTGGGCTTGCAGCCGGCCTAAGCCGGAGCCATTGGTCGGAGACGCGCATGTTCAAGAAGGGTATCGAAGGTTTTCCTTACTATGTCGGCGTAAACTCGCTAAGCGAGGTGGCGACGCGCACCGATCGCGTTTGCGTTCTCAATATTCTGGGCGGTGAGTCCCGCCAGGTCACTCCCGTTAGTCACGCATTTTCCGGTGGCAACGTAGTGTTCGGGACTTCGCCGGGCCGGCGTAGCCAGGTGCTATCGACGCCCGTCGGCGACATTCCGGTCTACAACAACGTTCGAGAGGGCCTGGACGACGGTCTGTCCTTCAACACCGGCGTGGTCTACTTACCGCCGTCAGGCGTCCGTGATGGCGTCGCCGAGCTCGTCCGCGTGAATCCAGATCTCCAAAAGATCGTCATGATCACGGAAAAGATCTCCGTGCACGACGCACGCGAGATTCGGGCGCTTGGCCAGGCCAATGGCATCGACATATTCGGCGCGAACTGTCTTGGCGTTGCGGATTCCTGGAACCGCGTGCGGATCGGCGGAGCGCTCGGCGGTGACAGTCCCGAGGAGGTGCTGCTCAAGGGATCGATCGCCATTTTCTCCAACTCCGGCGGGTTCACCACCACCATCGCCCAGTATCTCGGAACCGAAGGATGGGGGACGACGACACTCGTTTCGTCCGGAAAGGATGTCTACATCCACTACGCGGCCCGCGATTTCGCGCACGCGTTCAATCACGACGTTCGTAGTAAGGCCGCCGTTCTCTACGCGGAGCCCGGCGGTTACTACGAGCGCGACGTGAAATTCGACAAGCCGGTTGTGGCCTGCGTGGTCGGTCGGTGGAAGTCCAAGTTGACCAGGGCCGTCGGACACGCGGGAGCCATGGCGGGCTCGGGCGATAAAGCCGAGGACAAGGAACGCTGGCTCATGGAGAGCTTCGGGGTGGACGGAATTTTCACACCCGAAAAACCAATCGTCTCGGCCAAAGGTGCGGTCGTGACCAACATCGCGCACATCCCATTGGCACTTGCGGCAGTGATGAAGCTCAACAACGTGAGCCCCGATTTCGAGCCGCGCGGTAGCCTTTCGCTCAAACCGTGGATCGCCAACGATCAGGGCTTATCGCTGCCTCCATACCTTGCCCTGCCCGTGATCGAGGCGATGGCGCCGTACAACGGCCAGATCAAAGCGCTCAGCCGGCAGATTGGGGCCGTCATTCCCCGCCAGAACATGAAGGATAAGTCCGGCGCTACAGTGATGGACTCGAAAACACAGGTTACGAGCGTGCACGGACATTCAGTGCTCGACCTCGCGCTCTTGCCGCTCGAAGCTAACTTCGCGCTGCCGCTCGTGCACGAGATCGCGGGGGAAAACGACCGCGCCATGCTCGACATTGCCGTTGCGGCGGAGACCAATCTGGTCGGCGACCTCGCCCTGATTGCAGCGGATGCCGCGCGCGAAGGGGGCAATTCGCCAAACACGGTGATGGCGGCGGCCGCTGCAATCATCGGACCCAAACGCGTCGAGCGGGCGCTTGCGTGCGCGGCCAAGCTGATAGATCTTTTCGCCCATTCCGGTTTATTGGACTCCCGCGACGAAGGCTTCGATTGTAGCGCGACCAAGGTCGATGAGAACACCCGCGCGCTCTTTGTGGCCACGGCTGCAGAGGCCAGCGATCCTCGTCCCGAGGCGATGCTCAAGGCCGTTCGCGATCGCGGCGGCAAGTCGCTGTTCTTGAAATTCCTCGACTCTCTCGGGGCACGTCCATCGCGCGATGCGATCCTGGCAGCGATCTCGACGACCATCGCGTGGGGTCCGTTGATGCGCAAGCGCATTTCGCGTGTCACGGCGGAAACGCTCCCGTGGTATCTCCGTCTCTATGGCGTGATGATAGGCGCTTCTATTCCCGGCAAGCATCACAAGCCCGGCAGCCTTTGCGGCATCTCGCGCGAGGAACGATTTAGTCGTTGGAGCATGGCTGACGTTCTGTTCCTGGCCTTGACCGGCAAGAAACCAACTGAGACCGAGGCAAGGCCGCTCCAGATCTTGATCGGCCTTCTCATCTCCAACGGTCCGGGTTCGATCTCGGCGCAGGGCGCCAAGGGTGCGGTTGCGGCCGATGGGCCACAGACGCC
>JBKOXY010000440.1:0-20705 GCA_046725125.1 Pseudomonadota bacterium
GTCGCCCGCTTCGGCGAGGCGAAAGAGTACGGCTGGAGCGAGGAGAAGGCCCGTCACTATGCCGTGCCGGAGCGCGAGGATTTCGGCGCCTATGTGAAGCGGAGAGGGTTCAGGCTGGAGTAGTGCGCGCTTAGCTCGAGCCCGCGAGCGCGAGCCTGCCAAGCTCCTGCACAAGGTCGCATGGCCGTTGCAACTAAATGACCACATCGCCGAGCCCGGCGACGTCGTATTTCGCCACGCTTGCAAACTCGGGTTCGAAGGCATCGTGTCGAAGCGGCTCGGCTCGTTCTACCGTTCCGGGCGCTCGCGCGACTGGATCAAGATTAAGAATCCGGTCGCGCCGGTCAAAAGCGGAAAAGCTCAGAATGAGCAAATATTGTCCACTTTGCCCCCGAAAGTGGACATCCGATCTGCGCGTCTTAATGAGGACACGCTCTAGTGCCTGCCCCTCACCCGGCTCGCGCTTGCCCTCTCAGACGTAGCGCAAGGTGATGAACATCCCGGACTCGAGGTGGTAGAGCAGATGGCAATGGAGCGCCCAAAGCCCGGGATTGTTGGCATCGAAGGCGACGACGACCCGGCGCCGCGGCGGGACCAGCACGGTGTCGCGCACCGCGCCGGCAAAGCGCTTGCCGTCGATCTCGACCACCTCAAATTCGTGCCCGTGCAGGTGCATCGGGTGCGGCATCCGCGTCTGGTTGATGAAGACGAGCTCGACGCGCTCGCCCGCTGCGAGCGCTAGCGGCGGGACGTCCTTGGTCCAGGCGACATTGTTGATCGACCAGACGTAGCCCGCCATCTCGCCGGTGAGGTTGAGCGTGTGGGTGCGGTCGGCCTTGCGCGGCTTGAGCGGCTTGACCGCGCGCAGCCGGCTCTCCAGATCGAGCGTGAGCGCGGGAGAAGCCGTGCTGGCGGCGTCAGGCATGCGCGCGACCGGCGCATTTCCCGCACGCAGGATAATGCCCGTCTGCTTGGCTTCGCCCTCGAGCATCGCGAGCACGGGATAAGCCGCGGCTGCGCGCGGAATGGTGAGCCGGATATCCAGCCGCTGCGCCACCGCGATCGGGAAGCGCCGCGCCACCACTGGCGCGATGGGGAATCCATCGACCGCGATCAACTCGCCGTCGAGGGCACCGAGATCGACGTGAAACGCGCTCATGGACGAGCTGTTGATGACGCGCAGCAGCACGCGCCCGCCGGGCTCGACCTTAACCACTTCGGGATCGCCCAGCGTGCGGTCGTTGGCGAGGAAGGCATCGTATGTCACGTCGTTCAAATCCGGCTTGGCATCCATTTTCATGCCGGGCGCCATCGTCATTCCCTTCATGCCGCCGGAGGCAGGCGCGGGCGACGATGCGCCGCTCATCGATGACCTGCCGCTTTTCTTGAGCCCCTCGAAGATCTGCTCGGGCGGCGTGAAGCTGAAGTCGGCCAGCATCAAGATGACTTCCTGCTGGTCCGGCCGGTCGCGCTGATCACGGATGATCAGCGGCGCCGCCATCAACAGCTGCTCCTGAAATCCCTGGTGGGAATGCATCCAGAAGGTGCCGCCGAAGCGCAGCGGGAAGTCGTAGTCGGCGCTCCCGCCCGCCGGAATCGGCGGTCCGGAGACGCCGGGAACGCCGTCTTGCTGCCATGGCGGGGTGAGACCGTGCCAGTGGATCAGGCTCGGCTCGTTGAGCGTGTTTTCCACGCGAACGCGGAACCGTTCGCCCACCTGCGTCCTGATGCCGAAGGTGCCGTCGGGCTGGCGGATGCCCAACACCGACGCGGGCCTGCCGTTCACCTCGATGCTGCGGCGCTCGATCCGCAACAGCGTCGGCTGCGCGCTGCTCACGCCCGTCTGGGGCGCAGGCTGCGCGCGCGCAAGCGTGCTGGCAGTCGAAGCTGCAAGGGCGGAGAGCAGGAACGCACGGCGTGAAAGCATGGGGCAAGGCCTCTTCGCGCACCGCTGCGTCGCGGCGACGGATGTCGGAGCTTACAGTTCGGACGCGCGGCCGTGAAGTTGGCTGAGTGTCTCAGCTCACATCGCCCGCAAGAGGAAAGCGATCGCAACGCCTGCCGCCAAGGCCAGGAACGATAACAGCGTCATCACTGGGATCGGTGGCCATGGCGCCTCGCCGCTACCCATGGACATCGAGGCATGCGGCGCGGCATCCATACCAGCGTGCGCGCCGGCGGCCGCAGCCGCCGGGCGCACCGTCATCATGCCATGCTTGAGATGGTAGGCCACCAGCCACCAGTTCATCGGATAAGCGAAGATAAAGCCGACGAGCAGCCCCATCGACATCACGAACCAGAAGCTCGGGGTCGTGGGATCGGCCGCGGACGGGATGCGCGACTTGAGCGCCATCACCGTCGGCACCATTCCGGCCATCAGCAGATTCATCGACAGCAGTTCCGATATGAACGTGCTTCTCAGCGCGCGCAGATACGAGCCGCCGGCCATATCGCGCATGAACAGCGCCTGGAAAATCGTCCAACCGAAGGCGAAACCCAGAATGTATTCGACGACCACCTCGACCAAACCGGCAAGACCGAAGACGCTCGAGAGCACCGCGCCGGCGAGAATGCCGACGCCGTCGCCGGCGACGCAATGCATGGTCGATCCCAGCGTCTGCCGCCAGCGCGCGGCGACGTAGCGCTCGTGCAGCCCGGGCAGCGGTTCGCGGCAGCCGAGCACGTAGAGGAACGCACCGATCACGCCGGTATACGCGGTCAGCAGCACGAACCCCCATTTGAGCACCGCAGATTCCGGCGTGGTGCGGATGTCCACCGCCACGAAAAGGAGCGCCGCCGCGGTCAGCACGAACCACAGCAGCATCACGCCATCCAACATCGAGCCCTCCCTGGCATTGCGACGCGCCGTTGCTCCGAACGATGATCGGCCGCGCTCGAGCACCCGCCGCCATACCTGCCAGCGCCGTTGGTCACGCGGCGGTGACCGAGTCGGTCACCGGCCACAACATTTTGCCTGAATCGCAGCGGAAACTCGCCTCCAAATCGCTCCGGGGGGCGGAGGATATGGGCGCGATCGTCAGACGTCGTTGGGCGTGGACGTTCGCTTTTGCCGCGCTGTCCTTGGCCGGCTCGACCACGAACTTCGGCACGCCCGCTTTAGCGCAGTCTCACCGGTCGGAACCTCAGCCAGCGTCGGCGCCCACCACCTTGACCGGCGATTGGGGTGGACTTCGCTCCGATCTCGAGCGCAACGGCGTCACCTTCACCTTCAACTATACCAACGATTTTCTGGCCAATGTCCGCGGCGGGATCGGACCGGGCGCCGTCGCGATCGGAGTTTTCCAGCCGCAGCTCGACCTCGACCTGAACAAGCTCGCGGGATGGGAGGGAGGCAAATTTCACACCCATGGCCTCATCACCCACGGGCCTTTTTTCAGTCCGACATATCTCAACAATATCCTCGCCGTTTCGAATCTCGAAGCTGGACCGGTCGCTCGGCTCTATTCCTTCTGGTACGAGCAGAACGCCTTCAATGACCGCTTGTCCGTTCGCGCCGGCCTCATGTCGGCGGACAGCCAGTTTCTCCAGAGCCAGACGGCTGCGAACTTCATCAACAACGCCATCAGCTGGCCCACGTTTCTCGCCGCCAATCTTCCGGCCGGAGGACCGGCCTACCCGCTGCCCGCCCCGGGGGTTCGCGTTCGGATCAAGCCCGCCGACGAGTGGGCATTTCAAGCGGCCGTGTTCAGCGGCGATCCCAGCGGAGGAAACGGCTCCAATCAACCGGCGCCGCTTCCGACCGGCACCGTTGCCAGCTTTCGCGGCGGCGCCTTCTTCATCGCGGAGGCGAGCTATCTGCCCAACCAGGGCAAGGACGCCAAAGGGCTTCCCGGCGCTTACCGGATCGGAGCCTGGTACCACACCAGCTCGCGCTTCGGCGATCAGCGTTTCGACAATACCGGCCTCTCGCTCGCGGACCCGCAGTCGACCGGCATTCCGCTCGATCACACCGGCGATTCCGGCGTCTACGGTGTCATCGATCAGATGCTCTATCGCGTCGCCGGCAGCGACGACCAAGGCCTGTCGGGATTCGTCCGCGCGGGCGGCGTTCCGAACGATCGCAATCTGATCAACTTCTATGCCGACGGCGGCCTCGTTTACAAAGGCCTCATACCCTTGCGCCCGAACGACAAGGTCGGCGTTGCCGCCGCCTATGCCCGCGTCGGGGACAATGCGCGCGGGCTCGATGCCGACACCGGATTTTTCGGAAACTTTTTCTTCCCGGTTCGGAGCGGGGAAGCCATGGTCGAGATGATCTACCAGGCCCAGTTGGCGCCGTGGTGGATGCTGCAGCCGGAGGTGCAATACATCATCCGTCCGGGCGGTGGCGTTCTCAATAGCGATGGAAGCTTGCGGCCGAATGCGTGGGTGATCGCGGTTCGTTCGGCGCTGAGTTTCTAAACCTCGATTTCAAGTATCGTCTTTCGACGCTCCTTCGGCCGCCAGCGGCGTCATGGCCGTCGACCCAACGGCTGACGTGCCGCCCTCGCGGCAAAAATCGAGTTTGTTTTTGCCGTGAGCTGGGTCAAGATCGCGCAATGCACGAGATGGCTCGAACCATGGGCACTTCTCGACGCGCGCTCATATCCGCCCTCGCCGTCGCGGCGCTGTGGCCGGCGGCGGCGCGGGCGCAAGCCTTTCCGAACCGGCCGATCAGGCTGATCGTGCCGTTCGCCGCCGGCGGCGCCGCCGATTTGTTCGGCCGCGCCTTGGCAAATGGGCTCAGCACCGAGCTCGGCCAGCAGGTGGTGGTCGAGGTCCGCGCCGGCGCCGGCGGCCTGACCGGGGTCGACGCGCTCGCCAAGAGCACGCCCGACGGCTACACCATCTGTCTCGCCGGCGCGGCGGCGTTGTCGGCCATCCCCTTCATGGTGAGCAAGATGCCGTTCGACTGGCGGAAAGATCTTGCGCTCCTCACGCTCGCGGTGCGGGTGCCGGAGGTCTTGATCGTCCACCCCGCGCTCGGCGTCGATACGCTCGACGATTTCGTCGCCTATGCCCGCGCCCACCCGGGCAAGATCAATTTCGGCTCGGCCGGAGCGGGCTCGATCACCCATCTGGCGGTCGAATTGCTCAAGCGCGAGACCGGCATCGATCTCGTGCACGTTCCCTATCGTGGCGTGGGCCCGGCGGTGGGCGACATGCTGGGCGGACACATCCAGCTGATCGTGGCCGACGTTCCGTTCCTGCTGCCGCATATCAGGTCCGGCGCGATCAAGGCGCTGGCGGTGACGTCGACCGCGCGCATCCCGGCATTGCCCGAGGTTCCGGCGACCGCCGAACTCGGCTATGCCGCCGTCAATTCGGACAATTGGTACGGCCTGGTGGCGCCCGCGCGGACGCCGCCGGACATCCTCGACACGCTGCGCAGGGCCAGCATCGCCGTGCTCACATCCGCCGAGCTGAAAAAGCAGTTCGACAGCCAGAATGCCGCGCCTGCGCCGACCACGCCTGATGAGTTCGCGGCCTTCGTGCAGACGGAGCAGGCCAAATGGGGGCCGGTCGTGCTCGCGACCGGCGTGAAGCTCGAGTGAGGGGACCGCTCATATCGGCTTGTCGGTGGCGATGTTTAGCTGACGACATGGCGTCGGTCGTCGCGTCACGTGCAAGGAGGCGCTGATCGTGCCAATCGACAGACCTCCCACGCGAGGCGATTGGAGCGCGCGCTAGAATTGCTCTTCCGACAGTGCCATGACGCCCGCGCCTCCGTGCATCGTCGTGTCGGATAATGCGGCCGCCTGGCACAGCACATGGTCGGCAAAGAACCGTGCGGTCGCGATCTTGGCGCGATAGAACGAGGGGTCGTTTTCGCCGGCGGCGAGTTTGTTGTGGGCGATGAGCGCGGCACGCGCCATTTGCCATCCGCCCGACACGATCCCCAAGAGTTGAAGAAACGGCGTCGCCCCGCAGAGCACGGCGTTGATGTCATTCCGGCCGGCCGTCCGAATCCAGTCGACCGCCGCGGACAACGCCGCAACGCCACCGCGCAGCCGCGTCTTTATAGCCGCGAGGTCATCTCCGGGCGCGTGATCCAAGCCGTCTGCAACGCCCTCGATGTCGGCGATCAGGGTTCGCGCGGCCTGGCCGTCATCGCGCAGAATTTTTCGACCGACGAGGTCGATCGCCTGGATGCCGGTGGTGCCTTCGTAGATCGTGGTGATGCGGGCATCGCGCAGGTGCTGGGCGGCGCCGGTCTCCTCGACATATCCCATTCCGCCGTGAATCTGCAGGCCGATGGACGCGATGTCGATGGCCGATTCCGTGCTCCAGCCCTTGACCACGGGGATCAGCAGCTCCGCGAGCGCCTGCGCGCGGGCGCGCGCGAGCGCGTCGGGATGCCGGCGCGCCGTGTCGAGCAAGCCGGCCACCAGGTAGGCGAGTGCGCGCATCGCTTCGGTGCGCGATTTCATCGACATCAGCATGCGCCGGACGTCGGGATGACGGATGATCGGAACGACGTGTCCGCCGTTGGCCGCGTCCTTGCCTTGGAGGCGCTCTTTGGCCCAGGCGAGCGCGCGCTGATAGGCGCGCTCGGCAATCGCCACACCCTGCATCCCCACGGCGAAGCGCGCCTCGTTCATCATGATGAACATGGATTCGAGGCCGCGGTTTTCCTCCCCGAGCAGATAGCCGATGGCGCCGCCCTTGTCGCCGAACGCCAGCGTGGCCGTGGGACTCGCGTGGATGCCGAGCTTGTGCTCGATGGACACGCAGCTCACGTCGTTGCGCTCGCCCAGGCCGCCGTCGTCGTCGACGAGAAATTTCGGCACCAAGAAAAGCGATATGCCCTTCACGCCTGCCGGCGCGTTCGGCGTGCGCGCGAGCACCAGATGGATGATGTTGTCGGTGAGATCGTGTTCGCCGAAGCTGATGAAGATCTTCTGCCCGCGAATGCGATAGTGATCGCCTTCGGGGACGGCGCTGGCGCGCAGCAGCGCCAAATCCGACCCCGCCTGCGGTTCGGTCAGGTTCATGGTCCCGGTCCATTCGCCGGTGACCAGCCGCGGCAGATACTTTTGCTTCTGCTCCTCGGTCCCGCGCAGAAGGATCGCCTCTATCGCCCCCTGGGTCAGCAGCGACACCAGGGAGAAACCCAAATTGGCGCCGTTCCACATCTCCATGACGGCGGCGTCGACGAGCTTGGGCAGGCCCTGGCCGCCGTACTCCGCGCCGAACCGCAATCCATTCCACCCGGCTTCGACGAATTGCCGATAGGCGGCGTGGAAGCCGTCGGGCATCGCCACCTGCCCGTCGTTCCATCTCGCCCCTTCGACGTCGCCCACGCGATCGAGCGGCGCCCAGACGCCGCCCGCGAATTTCGCCGCCTCCTCGAGCACGGAATTGACCAGGTCCGGCGTTGCGTCCTCGTACCCGGAGAAGCTCGCGACGGTCTTGAGATCGGCGAGTTCCTCGATTGCAAACTGCATGTCCCTGACGGGAGCGCTATACGTGCTCATTCGCTGCTCCTCACGTGCGCTGATGAACCTGTTGGTCCTCGTCCAGAAACCGGTGAACGACCGGCGCGACGTCTTGCGCCTTCGACACCAGAAACATGTGGCCGTCGTCGACCACGTGCAGCTCGGCGCGCCGAATGAGCGCCGACAGGATCCTGGCGTTGATGAGGGGCACGATCGGATCGTCCAAGCCGTGCATGACAAGCGTGGGCTGCGTCAGCAGCCGCAGCCACGGAAGGCTGGTCCATCCGGCGGCCGCGATCAGTTGATAGAGGTAGCCGCGGTTGCTCGGCGCCCACAGGGCTTGGGCGTGCCGGCGGAGGAGGTCCGGATCGGATCGAAAGGCGCCGCCATAGATCTCTCCGCCGAAGGCATGCAGAAAGTCGGGATCGACGTATCGCCGTGGGCTCACGAGCTTCGCAAGCACGCTCAGTCTGCCGGGAACCATCAGAGCGCCGGGAGAGGTCGACGCCAACACCAGCTTGCGACAATGCGTCGGAAACTGAAACGCGAATGTCTGAGCGAGCGCGCCGCCCCAAGACACCCCAAGCGCATCGACCTCACCGTTGTATCCGAGCTCGACGAGAAGCCGCTGCGCGAGCCGGGCAAGGCCGGGAAAGCGATAAGGCAGCAACGAGGCCGGCGAGCCGCCCGAGCCCGGAACGTCGAACGCAATGACCTCGCGCTCCGGCAACGCCGAGACGAACGGTTCGATCAATTCCAGGCTGGCGCCGATCCCGTTAAAGACGATGAGCGGCGGCAAACGCGGCGCTCCCGCACGAACGCCGATGCGCAGTCGTTGGCCCTCTATGGTCAGACTTCGAATATCCATCGCGAGACTCAAAGACCCTGGCCTGCTGCAAGCTCCTGCTCAGCCGGCACTCACATACGTCCCGGGCGCATCGACACCGCGCGGGTAGCGGTCGTTCCCCAACCGCGCCGGCGCCGCTCGAATTTCGCCCGACCGCGCGGCCAGCCAAGCACGCCAATGCTCCCACCACGATCCAGCGACGGGTTGCGCCTGCGAGAGCCAGTCATCGGCTCGCGGAACGAGCGTGGGATTGACGAAGTATTTGCCCTTTGCGCCGCCGACCGGATTGATCAGCGTCTGGATATGGCCGCCTGAACTGAGCACGAATTCGTTTGTGCCGCCGAGCGCGCGCGCCATGCGGTAGCCGTCGCGCCAGGGGGTTATGTGGTCGGTGAGCCCGGCGACGATGAATTTGTCGCACGCGATCTGCGACACGTCGATCGGAACGCCGAGGATCTTGAATTGACCCGGATGCAACAGCCAATCGTTGGCAAAGATATCGATGAGGGTGCTGTGAAACTTCGCCGGCAGCCGAGTGGTGTCGTTGTTCCAATAAAGGATGTCGAAGGCAGGCGGCGGATTGCCCATCAGATAGTTGTTGGTCCAGTAGCTCCAAATCAGGTCATTCGGCCGCATCCAGGCAAAGACGCGGCTCATCTCGTCTCCCTCCAGAACTCCCCTGCGCATCGTCTCCAATTTGGCCGCGGCAATCACCTCCGGGGTGGAAAACAACCCAAGTTGGGTGTCCGGGCTGCCGCCGAGCACCGCCACCATCAGCGTCATCGCGCGGATCAGCGGCTCGCGCCGCGCCGCGAGCACGGCCGCCAGGATCGTCGCCGTCATCGCGCCCGAGCATGCGGCGTGCACGATGACGTCGGGCGACTTGGTGATGTCCACGATAGTTTCGATAGCCTCGCGGATGGCCGTGACGTAGGTGTGCACGTCCCAATCGCGCTCCGCGGCGGTCGGATTGCGCCAGCTGATGGCGAAGACCTGGAATTGGCTTTGCGCGAGGTATTCGACGATGCTGCGGCCGGGAGACAGGTCGAAAAAATAGAACTTGTTGATTTGCGGGGGGACGATGAGGTGCGGCCGCGCGTGAACCGCGTCGGTCGTGGGGGAATATTGGATCAGCTCGAGCACGGGGGTCGTCAGCACGACGGCGCCTTTGGAAAGCGCCAGATTTGTGCCCAACTTGAACGCGCGCTTGTCGACCTGGGATGGCATCGACCCGTTCGTCGCCATGTCCGCCAGCATGTTTTTCAAGCCGGCCAGCAGATTGGCGCCGCCGCTGGCGAGCGTGCTGCGCAGGGCCGCCGGATTGCCAAAGAGCGTATTCGTCGGCGCCAAGGCATCCGTTACCAGCGACGCTGCGAATCGAGCGCGCTGCTTGGTGCGCGGGTCGAGCGCCGATTGATCCACGAATTGCGCTACTGAATTCGTCCAGGCCAGATAGGTCTGAAGACAGATTCGATAGAGCGGATTCTCCTGCCAGGCCGCGTCCGTGAATCGCTTGTCGCCTGGCGCTGCGGCAAGCTTCGAACTGCCCGATAGAACCGCCATGAGCTCGAGCAGCAATGCGGCTTCCTGCTCGAGGACCATGGCCGGATGCTGGACTGCTTGGCCGGCGACCTCCCCAAATGCGGCCGCGATGTCCTGCGGACGGAATCCGATGAAGGGATTGGGGCCAAGCATGCCCTCGGTGGCGTTGTCGATGAGCCGTTGCGATGCATCGGACTCAACCGCCGCCTGCTCCGTGGCGCGCATCGGTTACCTCCCGTTCGCGTTTCCCCGTTCGACCAGCACGAGGGCCACGGCGAGCATGGCCGGCTTTTCTTCGGCCTCGATCTCGATCTTGTTGTCCGTCCGCAACAGCAGGCGTTCGGCGCCCCTTTCTTCCACCGACAGCAAACCGATCCGATTGCGCACCCGCGCGCCGGCCTTGACCGGCGTGATGAAGCGCACGCGCTCGAGCCCGTAGTTGAAGGCGTGCTTGATACCCGCGGGCCGGATGAAGACATCGAGCGCCGTGGGGGCCAGCAGGGACAAGGTGAGAAAGCCGTGAGCGATGGGACCGCCGTAGGGACTTTCGCGCCGCGAGCGTTCGACGTCGACGTGAAGCCACTGGTGGTCGCCCGTGCACGCCGCGAATTGATCGATGCGTCCCTGGTCGATCGTGATCCATTCGGAAACGCCGAGTTCGCGGCCCACGAACGATCCGATGTCCGCGAGACTGAACGTTGGATCTGCCAAGGCCGCCATGTCACGCATAGCGGGCTGGCTTTTCGACCGGCGAGGCACGCGTCGCGCCGCTGACCGCGCTTGCGCTCGGCGCCGGGGCATAGTCGTGGAATTGCTCGCGCAGCACTTTCTTGTCGAGCTTGCCGACGCTGGTCCTCGGCAGCGCCGACACGAACACGATCTGGTCCGGCACCGCGTAACGTGAGATCACGCCCTTGCGCGCGTAGTCTTGCAGCGCCGCCTTGATCTCGCAGTCGCTGACCGAAGCGCCCTCCTTGCGCACCACGATTGCGAGCGGTCGTTCGGTCCACTTCGGATCCGGAATGCCGATGACGGCGGCTTCGCACACGCCAGGATGCTTGAGGATGAGGTCCTCGATGTCGAGCGACGAGACCCATTCGCCGCCGGTCTTGATGACGTCCTTGAGGCGGTCCGTGATCTTGAGGTATCCGTCGGCGCCGATGACGCCGATGTCGCCGGTGTGCAGCCATCCGCCGAGCCACAGCTTTTCCGAGTTCGCGGGATCGCGCAGATAGCCCTGCGTCAGCCACGGCGCCCGCGCCACGATCTCGCCCGGCGTCGTGCCGTCCGCCGGAACGTCCCGCATCTCGGTATCGACGACTCGAATATCGACCAATGGAATCGGGCGTCCGGCCTTGATCCGCACCTCGACCTGACGATCCACGTCCCACCCTTCGTATTCGGATCTGAGGTGAGCCAACGTGAGCACGGGACAGGTCTCGGACATGCCATATCCGGTCGTGATGTCGATGCCGCGCTGCATGGCCTCCTTTGCCAAGGCCCGCGGCAACGCCGCGCCGCCGACGATGACCTTCCAGCCGTTGAGCATTCCCTCCGCCGCCTTCGGATGGGCGAGGATCATCTGCAGGATGGTCGGGACGCAGTGGGAGAACGTGACTTTCTCGCGCGCGATCAGATCGAGCACCAGATCCGGCGAATATCTTCCGAGATAGACCTGCTTGAGGCCGAGCGTCGTCGCGACATACGGAAAGCCCCACGCATGCACGTGAAACATGGGCGTCACGGGCATGTACACGTCGCCGTCGTTGAGACGACCGTGCCCGCTGCCGGTGATCGCGTTGCGCAGCGCCATGGTATGCAGCACCAGCTGGCGATGGCTGAAGTAGACGCCCTTGGGGAGCCCGGTGGTGCCGGTGGTGTAGAACGTGGTCGCCCGCGTATCCTCGTCGAGGTCGGGGAAAACGAAATCGGGATCGGCGCCCGCGAGCAGCGGCTCATAGTCGGCGGCCAAGGGAAGCGTCGTCTTCGGACGCTCGCCGGCATCGTCGAGCAAGACGAGCGCCTTCACGCCTTCGACTCGATCCCAGACTTTTTCGAGTATGGGCAGGAACTCGCCGTTCACCAAGATGACGTCATCCTTGGCGTGGTTGATGGTATAGAGAATCTGTTCGGGCGAAAGGCGCACGTTGATCGTGTGAAGGGTGGCGCCCATCATCGGAACGGCAAAGAAGCATTCAAGATAGCGGTGGCTGTCCAAATCCATGACCCCCACGGTGTTCCCGGATTGAACCCCGAGCTTGGTGAGCCCACTCGCCAATCTGCCGACGCGGTCGCGGAAGTCGCGGTAGCTAAAGCGCGCTTGCGTGCGATAAACGATTTCCTGCTCGGGGGCGCGCAGCAGCGCCGCGTTCAGCAGGTGCTTGATCAGCAACGGACAGGAGTATGCCGCAGCGCTACATTCGATCAGATTTGTCATAAAGCCTCCCAGGTCTTTAGGTGACAGTTCCGGTTCTCTGAGTTCGTGACGAGTGAGCGCCCTCGTTGTGTTACGCCGGCCAGCGCGCTCTCACTGTCGGCGACATGCGCGAAAGTCCTCAGCCGCTCACCAGCGGGCAGGCGCCCTCCTTGAGCGGGCGGAACGCCTCGGCCGCTGCAATGGTGGCGCGCAGTTTGTAGTAGTCCCAAGGATATTTCGATTCCTCGGGCTTCTTGACTTCGAGCAAGAACATGTCGTGGATCTTGCGGCCGTCAGCGCGGATCACGCCGTTGCGGAAGAGCGGATCGTCCGTCGGCATCTCCTTCATCTTCGCGACAACCGCCTTGCCGTCAGCATCACTTTTGAGCGCTTCGACGGCCTTGAGATAGTGCAGCACGGCGGCGTAGACCCCGGCCTGCACCATGCTGGGCATGTTGCCCTTGTATTGCGGTGCGAATCGTTTGGCGAAGGCTCGCGTTGCGTCATCGCGGTCCCAGTAGAACGCTTCGGTCAGCATCAGGCCCTGGGCCGCTCGCAGACCGAGAGCATGCACGTCGTTGATGAAGACCAGCAGGCCGGCGATGTTTTGTCTGCCCTGCACGACGCCGAACTCGGCCGCCTGCTTGATGGCGTTGATGGTATCGCCGCCGGCGTTGGCGAGCCCGATGATCTTGGCTTTGGATGCCTGCGCTTGCAGCAGAAACGACGAGAAGTCGCTGGTGTTCAGTGGATGACGAACCTTTCCCACGACCTTGCCGCCATTGGCTTCAACCACCGCCGCGGTGTCGCGCTCAAGCGCGTGCCCGAAGGCGTAGTCCGCCGTGACGAAGAACCAAGTATCGCCGCCGATCTTGACAGTCGCCTTGCCGGTGCCATTGGCGAGCGCCCAGGTATCGTAGGTCCAGTGCACGGAATTGGGCGAGCATTTCGCCCCCGTGAGATCAGAACTCGCTGCCCCCGAAATCAGGAATACCTTATTCCTCTCGCGGGCGATTTCGTTGACCGCGAGCGCAATCGATGAGGTCGGCACGTCGACGATGACGTCGACTTGGTCGACATCAAACCACTTGCGGACGATGTTCGAGCCGACATCGGCCTTGTTCTGATGATCGGCTCCGACGACCTCGACCTTCAATCCCTTTTCGGCGGCGCCGAAGTCTTCGATCGCCATGCGCGCGGCCACGATCGCTCCCGGCCCCGAGATGTCGGCATAGAGGCTCGACATGTCGTTCATGACGCCGATGCGGACGACGCCGTCGGTGATCTGCTGAGCGCCGGCCGCGCTGCTGGTCACCAGCGCGGCAAGGCATGCGGCATGGCGAATGCACTTCATCTTGGATCCTCCCGAGGTCCGGGCGCGATCTCGGTCGCGCGCGAAGATCGATCAAAAGACGCGGCCCAGTGGTTGACAGCGGCCAGACCGATAGTATGATTGTCCGACAATCGGATCATCCAGTCAAGGACTATTTTTTTGACGGGGATCCGTTTAGTGAGGACGGGCGCGACGGCGCGAATCGGCGAATGACCCAGACAGGCGAAAAGTTCGATCGAATCAATGCGATACCGGCGTACCAGCTGGTCGCCGACGCGATCGAGCGCGAGATTCTGGCGCGCCGGATCCGACCGGGCGAGCCGATCGGCACCGAGGCTCAGCTCGTCAAACAGTTCGGCGTGAACCGGTCGACGGTGCGCGAAGGGATCCGCCTCTTGGAGCAGAGCGGCCTGATCCACCGCGATTCAGGCCGCCGGCTGATGGCCAGCCTCCCGCACTACAGCCGCCTCGCCACCCGCATGAGCCGCGCGATGCTGCTGCACGAAGTCACGTTCCGGGAGCTTTGGGAGGCGACGACCGCGCTCGAGATCGCGACCGTGGAGCAGGCGGCGGAGCATGCGACGGCGGATGTCATCGCGGAACTCAAGGCGAATGTCGCCAGCACCGAGAAGGCATCCGCGGATCCGGCCGCCGTCGCCGAATTGGACATCCAGTTCCATTCCCTGATCGCCAAGGCGTCGCAGAACCGGGTGCTTCAGCTCGCGCGCGAACCCTCGAGCCTCCTCATCTTCCCGACCACCGAGATCATATTGCGCAAGCTAAAGGAGGGAGTGCCGCGCCTCATTCAGGCCCATCGGAAAATCGCCGACGCGGTCAGTCAGCACGACAAGGAAACGAGCCGGCTGTGGATGCTCCGCCACGCCAAGGACTGGCGCCGAGGTTTCGAGCGCGCCGGCAAGGACATCGATCTGCCGATCGACCGCGTCTACATGAAGGAGGTGATGACGCGCTGAGCACGACGAAAGCGCAGTTTTTTTTGCAGAGACCGAGCAGGATCGTTCGCGGCACATATGCAAAGCCGCAACGCGTCATGTTTCGGCGTGGCCGCTTCGCCGCAAAACGCTCTCGCTAGCGAGGCAGTCCCGGGCAGGCCTTCCGGATGAAGTCAATGGCGTGCCGCTTGCTCTGGATCGTGCGCGCCAGTGCTTCCTGACGGGGTGCCGAAATTCCGATCTTGACGTTGTCTTGACATCCGCCTTCCTTGCACATCCAGGCCGTGCCCTCGATCACCACATTCGCAGGATCGCCTTCCTCGACATCGAGCCGGCGTACCTTGTTCAGATCCAACGTAGTAGCTTCACTGGTCGCAGCGCCGAAGCTTCCTTTGCTCTCGCCTTTGGAATACTCGGTCGTTACGACGGTCTTGAACACGCATTTTTTTGGTGACGTGATAGTCACGCCAATGCGCACGTAGCGGCTGTCACGACGCGGAGCATTTGCTTGGCCGAAGTTGGCGTGTGGCCCGATTGATTGGTACTCGATCTCTCTGCCGTGAACGGTCCGCCGCCAGCGGGTTTCAAATCCTTGGGGGATCGCATCTTCCTGTTCGCCGCCGGTGATGAAGGCGACCGCATCGAGCAACCCTGCTTCGTCCGAGCTCAGTTGGCCTCCGCATCCAAAAACCAGGCTTGCCAATCCCAGCAGCAGGATGTTTTGAATTCTCAAGTTTCTCTCCCGGACGGGCACCCACTGGTGCTCGTGTAGCCGTCAATCTATGCGACACTGCGCGGACGGCTATCGATCGAAAGCGCTTCACCTTACCCCTTCCCCGCACGCGCCGGGAGAGGGTGCCACCCGCTTTGCGGCAACATGGTGGACTGCGCGCAAAGAGTCGGAATTTGCGAAGCCTGATATAAGCTGCAGGTCGAGCAAGCGCGAAGGGGCGACCGATGAAAATCATCGACATGAGCCACGTGATGAACGTGCATACTCCCGGATGGGTCGGATATGCCGGCAACAAAATGTATTACGCGCAGAATCTGCAGACGCAGATGATCGTTGCGCAGCGCATCGATACGGCGCTTCACGTCGGCACCCATTTCGACGGCGCCATGCACGCCACCGACGACCCCAAGGGCGACATGGCCTCGCTGCCGCTCGATTATCTGGTCAACCGCGGCGTCGTGGTCGACATTTCCGCAAAGATGTCGGACTGGGCCGTGATCACGCCGGAGATCATCGAGAGCGCCGGGGCCGACATCCGCGAGGGCGACATCTTGCTTCTGCACACGGGTTGGCATCGCCATTACGAGGGCCAGCCGCAGCAGGATCTCGTGAAATACTTCTGCTACCACCCCGGTCCCAATCTCGACACCCTGCATTGGATGCTGAAAAAGAAGATCAAGTGGTGGGGCATGGATACGGGCTCGTGCGACCACGCCATGAACACCTCGATCCGCACCATGCGGCCGGATCTCGCCGCGCAATTCACCAGGCTACACGGCAAAACGCCGGCCGAGTTCTTCGGCACCTTCGAATACATCCACAAGAAGTCCAAACGTCGCGTCGTGTCCGACGTTTTTCCGTTTCACAACTGGGCCTTCCAAGAGGGGCTGCTGCACGCCGAGAATCTCGGCGGCGACATCGAGCTCATGCTCAACAAGCGGGCGCTGATCGGAGCGTTTCCCTGGCGCTATCAAGGCCTCGAAGGCTGTCCCTGCCGCATCGTCGCCTTCCTCGACGCCGGCGACCACGTCGAAACCGTGGGCAACGCGGCGAAGGCGATCATGAACGGCTGAGATGCGAGGAGAGATTTTCGCGGCTTGCAGGCGCGATATGGCTTGACTAGCCTTTCATCGCTACGCCGACGAAGTTGGATTGCGCTGCGGCGCATTCGGAAGACCCAATGGCGAAAATTTCCGCAGCCGACGGGGTCAAGCTCTACGTCGAAGCGATCGGCTCCGGAACGCCGGTCGTCTTTGTGCATGAATATGCCGGCGACTACCGCAGCTGGGAACCGCAGATGCGCCGCTTCTGCCGCCAGCACCGCTGCGTCACCTATAGTCAGCGCGGATACCCGCCCTCGGACGTGCCCTCCGATCCCGCCCGCTACTCGCAGGACATCGCCCGCGACGACGTGATCGCCGTAATGGACGCGCTCGGTATCGACAAGGCGCACGTGGTCGGGCACTCGATGGGCGGCTACACGGCGCTGCATGTCGGCATCCGCTATCCGGGCCGCTGCCTGTCGGTGACCGCCGCCGGCTGCGGCTGGGGTTCGAGCCCTGACGCGGGGACGCGCGACGCCATGAAAGCGATGGCGGCGGAGACCGGAAAGATGTTCGCCGACGAAGGCATCGTCTCCGCGGCCGCCAAATACGCCGATGCGCCCATGCGGCAGGCGTTCAAGAACAAAGATCCACGCGGCTGGAGCGAGTTCGCGCGCATGTTGTCGGAGCATTCCGCCGAGGGCCATGCCCACACCATGCTCAACCTCCAGCTCAAGCGACCGACGCTGTGGGACATGGAGGCGCAGCTCAGGCAGTTCTCGGTGCCGCTGCTGGTGATCGTCGGCGACGAGGACGATCTCTGTCTCGACGGCAGCGTATTCGTCAAGCGCACCGCTCCGACCGCGGCGCTTTTGGTGGTGCCGCGTGCGGGCCACACCATCAACAGCGAGGAGCCGGCGGTGGTGAACGCGGCGCTCGCCGAACTGTTCTCCGCCGCGGAGGCGGGCCGCTGGCTCGCGCATAAATCGGCTTGAGCCGAGCCCTCCGGGGCAGACCTCACGAGGAGATCCACATGGACCTTAAGCTCCACGGCAAGACCGCGCTGGTCACGGGCGGCAGCGCGGGCATCGGCAAAGGCATCGCCCGCGCGCTGGCGCAGGAAGGCGTCGATGTGGCCATCTGCGCGCGGCGCAAGGAACCGCTCGAGAAGGCGGCGGCCGAGATCGCGCGGCAAACCAACCGCCGGATCGTGCCGATCCCCGCCGATCTCAGCAAAGACGCCGATGCCAAGAATTTCGTCGCGCAGGCCCACGAGGCGCTCGGCCGCGTCGATATCATGGTCAACAATGCCGGCTCCTCGCCCGGCGGCGTGCTCGAGCATCTGTCCGAGGCCGACTGGGAACAGTCGCTGCAGCTCAAATTCATGGGCTACGTGCGCTGCCTGCGCTACGTGCTGCCGATCATGGTCAAGCAAGGCGGCGGGCGCGTGGTCAATTTGATCGGCAACGACGGCGTGAAGGCATCCTATTGGGAGATAGCGCCGGGTGCCGCCAACGCCGCGGGGCAGAACCTCACGATGTCGCTCGCCGGCCAGTACGGCAAGCACAACATCAGCTTCTGCGCGGTCAATCCCGGCCCGGTGCGGACCGAGCGCTGGTCCGGTCTGGTTGCGGCGATGTCGCGCGACATGAAATTATCCTACGAGGAGGCCGACAAGCTCGCTCCGGCCTCGATCCCGCTCGGCCGTATCGCCGAGGTCGAGGAGGTCGCAAACCTCGTGGTCATGCTGGCCTCGCCGCTGATGCACATGGTCAACGGCACCCAGATCGAGATCGACGGCGGCCAGGAGAAGTCGCTGATGGATCGCCTGCGCGACCGCAAGTGAGCAGGTGTCCCGGATGCGGTGCATCGCCATAGCGCGTCGAAGAGGCGCTATGGCGGGGAGAGCGAGCGCACCGAGCGAGCGGTCCAGTAGCCCGCATGAGCGCAGCGAAATGCGGCGCCCCGGATTTCGCTTCGCTCATCCGGGTTACGAGTTGGCGGGCACGGGTGCATCGGTGCGCGATCAAGCGACCTTGACAAGCGTCCAGGCCGGCTCACTACTTGTCCACAAGCGAATTAGCGCACGACTTCTCATGGAATGGAGCACCGCATGAGCAACAGATCGCAGCTCTTTTGCCTCGCCACAGCGGGCGCAGTTTGTTTCGGCATGCCTGCCTTCGCGCAGAACACGGTCAAGATCGGCGAGCTCAACAGCTATAAGGCGCAGCCGGCGTTCCTCGAGCCCTATAAGAGAGGCTGGGAACTCGCGGTTGAGGACATCAACGCCAAGGGCGGCGTGCTCGGCAAGAAGCTCGAGGTGATTTCGCGTGACGACGGTGCGACCCCCGGCGATGCCGTCCGCGTCGCCAACGAGCTCGTCACCCGCGAGGGAGTGAACATCATCGCCGGCACGTTCCTCTCCCATATCGGGCTTGCGGTCACCGAGTTCGCCGGCAAGGAGAAGGTATTCTTCCTCGCGGCCGAACCTTTGACCGACAAGATCACCTGGCAAAACGGCAACAAGTACACGTTCCGCCTGCGACCCTCGACCTATATGCAGGTCGCGATGCTGATGCCCGACGCGGTCGCAGCGAAGAAGAAACGCTGGGCCGTGATCTATCCCAACTTCGAGTACGGTCAGTCGGCCGCGACCTGGTTCAAGGAGATGCTCAGGAAGGCTCAGCCCGACGTCGAATTCGTGACCGAGCAAGCCCCGCCGCTCGGCAAGGTCGATGCCGGCGCGGTCGTGCAGGCGATCGACGATGCCAAGCCCGACGCCATCTTCAACGTGTTGTTCGGAGGAGACCTCGCCAAGCTGGTGCGCGAGGGCACGACTCGCGGCACGTTCAAGAACCGCGTCGTCGTCAGCCTGCTTTCGGGCGAGCCGGAATATCTCGATCCGCTCAAGGACGAGGCCCCGGTCGGATGGATAGTCACCGGTTATCCCTGGGATGCGATCAACACGCCGGTGCACAAAGCCTTCGTCGCCGCCTATCAGAAGCGCTGGAACGACTATCCGCGGCTGGGTTCGGTGGTCGGCTACGACACCATCAATTCGCTCGCCGCCGGCATCGCCAAGGCGGGCTCGACCGATACCGACAAGCTCATCGCCGCGTTCCGCGGGCTCAAGGTCGAAGGTCCGTTGGGGCCGTTCGAATTCCGCGCGAACGACCATCAGGCGACGATGGGCGCCTATGTCGGCAAGATCGCGCTGAAGGACGGCAAGGGGACGATGTCCGACTTCAAATATGTCGACGGGGCAAGCGTGATGCCATCCGACGAGGAGGTGAAGAAGCTGCGACCGGCGGCGGCAATGAACTGATTGCGGCTGTGGGACTGATCGGCTCATCGTCCGCGCGCACCGATCTCCCCCGAGCGAAAGATGGCGCCCGCAGCGGGAGAGTGCATGAGGGATCGTAGACAAATTGAATGACGACGGTTGAGGTTCAAGCCGGTTTCCGGTAATTCTGGTTAAGCAAAGCCTGACAAAGATGCAGCCGCCAGACTCCATGTCATCGTGGGCAGCATTCCTTTTGCAACGGCGCCCTCTGCCCTGGCGAGTGTCAGCTGCGCCGATCCTCCTTCTCTCGCTGAGCAACTGTTCAGGCGGCGTGCTGGACCCGCAGGGCCCGATCGGCGGGGCGAACGCAAAAATCCTGCTCAACGCGCTGGGCATCATGCTGGTGATCGTGGTCCCCACGATCATCGCGATCCTGATCTTCGCCTGGTGGTTTCGCGCGTCCAACACCCGGGCACGCTACCGTCCCGATTTCGTCTATTCCGGCGGTATCGAAATGATTGTCTGGGGCATCCCGATCCTGGTCATCCTGTTTCTCGGCGGCGTGATCTGGATCGGATCCCACGATCTCGATCCCTACAAGCCGATCAGCTCGCCCGAGAAACCGGTCGAGGTGCAGGTCGTCTCGCTGGACTGGAAATGGCTGTTCATCTACCCCGACGAGAGCGTTGCCAGTGTCAACGAGCTCGTCGTTCCCGCCGGGGTGCCGGTGCATTTCTCGCTGACGTCGGCCTCCGTGATGAACATGTTCTTCGTGCCGCAGCTCGGCACGATGATCGCCACGATGAACGGAATGGTGACGCAGCTGCATTTGGCGGCGGACAAGCCCGGCGAGTTTTATGGCCAATCGGCGCAATACAGCGGCGGCGGCTTTTCCGACATGAACTTCACGGTGCGCGCGGTGCCCCAAGACGCTTTCGCGCAATGGGTTGCCACGGCGCGCCAGAGCGGATCGGCATTGGACCGATCGAGTTATCTCGCGCTGTGCCAACAAAGCAGCAACGTACGTCCTTTCACCTATCGCGCGGTTGATGCGGGCTTGTTCAATGCGGTCGTGAGCCAGCAGCTTCCGCCGTGTCCGGGGCCAAACATCGAACG